>NZ_JBHXRW010000002.1:0-2006 GCF_042716635.1 Streptomyces sp. NPDC058664
GCATCGGGGAACGGTCGGGTGCCGGTGGGCAGGAATTCCTCGGGCAGGTCGAGCGCGGGCTCGGCCAGCTTGATCCGCCACGCCTTCGCCTGCATCACCGGCCCACGCTCGGACGACAGCGTCGCCTCGATCAACTCGACACTGCGCCCCGCCCGCACCACCTTCGCCTGGGCGGTCAACGGCGCCAACGGAACGGGCCCGAGAATCTCCACCGCGACCCGCCCGACCTGGAACCCCGGCCGCGGCTCACACCGCTCGATCACATGCCCGAGCAGCGCCGACGGCGGTCCGGCATGCTGGGCGTCCGGTGACCAAGGGCCCCGGGTCAGCTCGGTCGAGAGGAACCGGTTCGGGTCCTCGGGGTCTCGGCGGTAGAAGGCATCGGGCACCCGGCTGACGTTACCCCCGCCCCGCGATCCGAGGTAGCCGCTGCGCGCGGGGCAGTGATGAGCGAATCCGCCGATCGGCGGGCGCGGCCCCCCCCCCCCCCGCTTCCACACGCCCCCGTAACCCGGACATCGGTGGGGTAGTTGGCGCGACATGCGCCTCAGTGACTCTCCGTCGCCACCCCGAGCACCGTCCATGACCCGGCTCGCCACCGCCTCGCTCGTCGGCACCGCCATCGAGTTCTTCGACTTCTTCGTCTACGGGACCGCCGCCGCCCTCGTCCTGGGGCCGCTCTTCTTCCCGACCTTCTCCCCGCTCGCCGGGACGCTGGCCGCCTTCGGCACCTTCGCCGTCGGCTTCGTGGCCCGTCCGCTCGGCTCGATCCTCTTCGGCCACGTCGGGGACCGGTACGGCCGGCGTCCGGTCCTCTTCGCGTCGCTGCTCCTGACCGGCTGCGCCACGGTCGCGGTCGGCTGCGTCCCCACGTACGCGACGCTCGGCATCGCCGCCCCCGTGCTCCTGCTCGTCCTCCGCTTCCTCCAGGGCCTCGGCCTCGGCGGGGAGTGGGGCGGGGCCGTCCTGCTCACCGCCGAGCACGCCCCCGCGCACCGGCGCGCGCTCTGGTCGAGCTTCCCCCAGATCGGCCCGGCGGTCGGCTTCCTCCTGGCGAACGGGGTGATGCTGGCGCTCTCGGCGGGCCTGAGCGACGCGGAGTTCCGGTCCTGGGGCTGGCGGGTGCCGTTCTGGGCCGCCGGTGTCCTCGCGGCGGTCGGGCTGCTGCTGCGCTCCTCCCTCGCGGAGACCCCCCAGTTCGAGGAGCTGGCCGCGTCCGGGAAGCGCGCGGGCGCCCCGCTGGCCGAGGTCGCCCGCGACCACTGGCGGCTCGTCCTGCTGACGGCCGGTGCGCTCGCGGTCGGGTACGCCACCTTCTACACGGTCTCCACCTGGGCCCTCGCCTACGGGACCGAACACCTCGGGGTGAGCAGCACCGTGATGCTGACCTGTGTCATGGCGGCGGTGACGATCAAGGGTGCGGCCACGCCCTTCGTGGCCCTCCTGGCCGACCGCTGGGGCCGCCGCCCGCTCTGTCTCGCGGGGTGCGCGGCCTCCGCGCTCTGGATGTTCCCGATGGTGGCCCTGCTGCACACGGCCCGGCCGTTCCTGATGTTCCTCGGCTTCCTGGGCGCGCTGCTCGCCTTCATCACCATGTTCGCGGTGGTCGCCGCGTACCTCCCGGAGCTGTACGAGCCCCGCGTCCGCTGTACCGGCGCCGCCGTCGGCTACAACCTCGCCGGCGTCCTCGGCGGCGCCCTCACCCCCCTGGTCGCCACCGCCCTGTCCGACGGCGGCTCCGGCCCGCCCTGGGGCGTCGCCGCGTATCTGACCCTGGTCGCCCTCGTCAGCCTGGCCTGCTTCGCCCTCCTCCCGGAGACTCTCCCGGCCCGGACGGTCCTTGAGCCCGTGGCCGATCTGGACCCCGTGTAGGGAGCGCGGGAACACGGCGACGGGCGGCCCGGGGGGACCCCCGCCCCGCCGGGCCGGGGGTGGGGGGGGGGGGGCCCGGGGGGGGGTGTTGGGCGGGGGGGGCGGGGGGGCCCCGGGGGGGGGGGTGGCCGGCC
>NZ_JBHXRW010000002.1:2016-142186 GCF_042716635.1 Streptomyces sp. NPDC058664
TTTTACAACCCCCCCCTTCCGGGCGCCTGGTTCTTTTGTTTTAACGACCCGGCTTGGGGGCGCCGCGTCAACCGGCCGCGGCCCGGCGGGGCACACCCCGGGCCGGCCGTCGCCGTGTGTGCCGCGTCAGGCGCCGATGCTGTCCTTCTCGGCGCTGTCGGCGTCGGCCACGCTCTCGGCGGCTTCCCGCTCCGCCTGCTTCTTGGAGGCGATCAGGCTGGTGATCGTGGTGATGACCAGAACACCACAGATGACCGCGAGCGAGAACGGGATGGAGATCTCCGGGACGTGCACCCCGGACTCGTGCAGGGCGTGCAGCACGAGCTTCACACCGATGAAGCCGAGGATCACCGACAGGCCGTAGCTGAGGTGGACCAGCTTCTTGAGCAGGCCGCCGATCAGGAAGTACAGCTGTCGCAGACCCATGAGGGCGAAGGCGTTGGCGGTGAAGACGATGTACGGGTCCTGGGTGAGACCGAAGATCGCCGGGATGGAGTCGAGGGCGAAGAGGATGTCGGTGGTGCCGATGGCGAGCATGACGATCATCAGCGGGGTCATGATCCGCTTGCCGTTGACCCGGATGAACAGCTTGGTTCCGTGGTACCGGTCGGCCACGCCGAACTTCTTCTCGACGCTCTTGAGGAGACGGTTCTCCTCGAACTCGTCCTCCTCGTCGTCGGAACGCGCCTCCTGGATGAGCTTCCAGGCGGTGTAGATCAGGAACGCGCCGAAGATGTAGAAGATCCAGGAGAAGTTCGCGATGACCGCCGCGCCGGCCGCGATGAAGATGGCGCGGAGCACCAGGGCGATCAGCACGCCCACGAGCAGCACGCGCTGCTGGAGGTGGGACGGCACCGAGAACTTCGCCATGATCAGGACGAAGACGAAGAGGTTGTCGACGCTGAGCGACTTCTCGGTGATGTAGCCCGCGAAGAACTCCCCGGACGCCTGACTGTCGCCGAAGAACAGCAGACCGATTCCGAAGAGGGCCGCGAGCACGATCCAGACGACCGTCCAGATTCCGGCTTCCTTGACCGACACGTCATGGGGCTTGCGCCCGATGAAGAAGTCGGCTCCGATCAGGGCGCACAGACCGAGAATGGTCAGCACCCAGAGGGTCATTGAAACGTCCACTGCGCCTCCGGCGTCGTACGGCTACTTGATCAGCGTCGTCGCTGCCGGAGGTCTCTTCCACCCGGGCGACGGACGATGGCCGCCGGGCCGACGCCCCGGGATCGGATCCATGATGATCCGTCCGTATTGACGGGTACGCCGCGCTTGGGGAGTACTCCCCTCCGCACCAAGAAGACTACCCGAAAGACCAAGAGAAGGTAAAGGGCAGGGTAAAGGGCCACCAAAAGAGCAGGTCAGGGCCGCTTTCCATGGCGGGCCGCCGCCACCTGCGCGAGGACCTCACGGAGCACCCCGCTGCCCGGCGGGAGGAGCGGAGGCTCGTACGACCAGGCATGGCCGACCCACGGATCGGCGAGGTGGTCATCGGGGACCGGGGTGAGCCGCAGCAGCGAACGCCACAGCGGATCGAGCAGCGGCCCGTACGCGGCCGCGTCCTCCCGGTCCGCGACCATCAGCAGGTGGACGCCGACCGACGGCCCCTCGTCGGCGAGGTACCGGAGCCGGGTGACCGCCCGGTCGTCGAAGCCGTGCGGGAAGTCGTGCACGAGGAGGAGCTGCCGTGCCGCGTCGAGACCGGGCGGCAGAGCGTCGTGGGCCCCACCCCTGAGCGCCATCTGCAGCAGGTCGACCCGCTCGGTGAGCTGCTCGAGGACCGCCGAGACACCGGCCGCGCCCCGGGCCGGCGGGGCCGCGAGGACACCCGACTCCACCAGCGGGGCGAGCGCGGCGGCGCCCGCGCCGGCCGCGTCGACGACATGGACGGCGAACCGGCCCGCCGGGTGCGCCGCGAGCAGCCGGGCCGTGTGCGCGACCGCGCTGTCCAGGGCGAGCCGCCGCAGTTCGACCTGGTCGAGGAGCCCGGCCGCCTCCGAGTGCCCCCGACCGCTGTCCACCCAGAGTCCCCGCTCCAGCGGCAACCGGACGAGCATGGGGATGCGCAGATCCGCCCGCTCGGGAAGGTGGAGGTCTCCCAGGCGGACCGCCAGCGGATCCTCCGCCGGGACGCGGTAGGCGTGCCAGACGGGGTTGTCCCAGCGGGCGTAGGCGACGGGCAGGGCCGGTTCGACGACCTCGGACTCGGCCGCGAGCTGGGCGAGGTCCCGGTCCAGGACGGCCTGGGCCCGCTCCACCAGCTCGTCGTGCCGGGCGCGGGCGGCCGCCCGCGCGGCGTCGTTGGCGCCCCCGACCCGGGAGCGGTAGTCCGAGAGGGTCTGGTCGAGCTCCCGGTCGAGCCGGGACTCCGCGAAGTCGCAGGCGCTGCGGTAGGCGGCGGCGGTACGGGCCAGGTCCTCGAACATGCCCCACACCTGGTTGTACAGCCGCTCGTCCATGGACCAGCCCGAGGCGTCCCCGGCGACCGGCACGGGCGGAGCCTGCCGGGGCTCGGGGGCGGGGGCGGAGGCCGCCTGGCGGCGC
Source organism: Streptomyces sp. NPDC058664 (assembly GCF_042716635.1). Lineage (NCBI taxonomy): Bacteria > Bacillati > Actinomycetota > Actinomycetes > Kitasatosporales > Streptomycetaceae > Streptomyces > Streptomyces sp. NPDC058664. The sequence goes on from NZ_JBHXRW010000002.1 coordinate 4,567, forward strand.
GGGTGGGTGTAGTCGACGGGGCCACCGGTGCGCGTCCCGGTCGCGGGGGTGGGCGCGGCCGTCCCGGTCGCCGGGGTCGGGGATGTCCGGTCGGCCGGGTCGGTCCTGGACGGGTCCGGGGGCGTCGCCGGTGCGGTGTGCCGTACGCGCTCCGTCTCGGGGACGCGCTGCGGCGGCGCGGCGACCGGGGCGGGCGCGGGTGCGACCGTCTCCAGGATCGAGGCGGCCAGGTCGGCGGGGCGCTCCAGGCCCTGGTCGCCGAGGAGGGCGGCGAGACCGCCCTCGTACCCCTGGCCCATGGCGCGGACCTTCCAGGCGCCCTGGCGCCGGTACAGCTCCAGGGCGACGACGGCGGACTCGCTGTCGAGGCCGGTGATGGTGTAGCTGGCGATCTCGGCGCCGTCCTGGCCGGCGACGGTGACGAACGGGGCGGCGACGGCACCGAACCGGGCGGTTCCGTCGGCGCGCGCCCCGGGCAACGCCAGGAGGACCGAGACACGGTGGACGGCCCCGGGGACCGCCTCCAGGTCGACGGTGAGGCGGTGGTCGGCGGCGGCCTGTCCGGGGACGTCGACGCCGTGGAGGGAGGGCGCGCCGGGGTGCGCGATCCACTCCGCGCCCGGGACCCTGCCCTGCTCGTCTCCGAGGGTGGCCCCGGCGAGGACGGGGTGACCTGCCGACACCCGGATCTCGAGGCGGGTGTCGGGCAGGGGGTGGTTCTGCCCCCGGACCAGCTCGGCCGTCATCGACTCTGTCCCCTCAGCGTTACCGGGCTCGGTTGAAGCGCGTCGTGTGGTTCATGCGGGACAGCTCCCGGTGGCCTGGCGCCTCCGGGAGCTGTGGGTGCGTGCCGCGCGGGCGCGCCTACAGGTGCGGCAGGATCGCCGGCATCAGGTCCTGGAAGGTGCGGCCGTTGGCCGGGTTGCCCAGGGCGGTCATCTGCCAGCCGGAGCCGGCGCGGTGGACCTTCGCCATGATCTGCGCGGTGTAGTTGCCGCCGCCGTCGAGGGTGTAGCGCGCGAGCTCCTGCCCGTTCGTCTCGTCGACGATCCGGCAGAACGCGTTCTGCACCTCCTGGAACGTCTGGCCGGTGAAGGAGTTCACCGTGAAGACGATCTGGTCGATGTGGACCGGGACCCGCTCCAGGTCGACGAGGATCGCCTCGTCGTCACCGCCCTGGCCCGCACCGCCCACCAGGTTGTCACCGGTGTGCTTGACGGAGCCGTCGTCGCTGACCAGGTGACGGAAGAAGACCACGTCGACCGGCTGCTTGTCGGCGAAGAGGACGGCCGAGGCGTCCAGGTCGATCTCCCGGGTACGCGAACCGAAGAGGCCGCGGCGCGGCGCGGCCTGCCAGCCGAGGCCCATCCGCACCTGGGTGAGGCTGCCCCCGCCCTTCTTCTCCAGGCTGATGGCCTGGCCCTTGGTCATGTTGACCGACACGCGTCTGCCCCTCTCGTTGGCGTTCCCCGCGTCCGCTGTTCCGGTGCGTGCGGTTGTCGGTCACCCTACGCAGCGCCACTGACACCGAGGAGGCGCGGTCCGCTTTTGTGTCGGTCTTGCAACACATCGGACCGCGTCCGGTCAGGCGAGACCCGCCTCCTTCATCTGGCGCAACTCCTTCTTCAGCTCTCCCACTTCGTCACGGAGTCGGGCCGCCACCTCGAACTGCAGCTCCGCGGCGGCCGCCCGCATCCGGTCGGTCATCTCCTCGATGATCGCGGCCAGTTCCGTGGCGGGCCGGTCACCGAGCTGGACCGTCGAACCCGCGGCACCGCCCTTGCCCTTGCCCTTGACGCCGTGCGCGGCGAGCGAGGGGACGGGGGCCTTGGCACCCTTGCCCTCCTTCGCCTGGCGGTAGCCGGTGCCGAGGAGTTCCTCGGTGTCGATCTCCTCGCGGGCGATGGTCGCGACGATGTCGTTGATCTTCTTGCGGAGCGGCTGCGGGTCGATGCCGTGCTCCGTGTTGTACGCGATCTGCTTCTCACGGCGCCGGTTGGTCTCGTCGATGGCCTGCTCCATCGCCGGGGTGATCCGGTCCGCGTACATGTGGACCTGGCCCGAGACGTTCCGGGCGGCGCGGCCGATCGTCTGGATCAGGGAGGTGCCGGAGCGCAGGAAGCCCTGCTTGTCGGCGTCGAGGATGGCCACGAGGGACACCTCGGGAAGGTCGAGGCCCTCGCGGAGGAGGTTGATGCCGACGAGGACGTCGTACTCGCCTGCGCGCAGCTCGCGGAGCAGCTCGATGCGGCGCAGGGTGTCGACGTCGCTGTGCAGGTAGCGCACCTGGATGCCGAGCTCCAGGAAGTAGTCGGTGAGGTCCTCGGCCATCTTCTTGGTGAGGGTGGTGACGAGGACCCGCTCGTCGCGCTCGGTGCGCAGCCGGATCTCGTGGACCAGGTCGTCGATCTGGCCCTCGGTGGGCTTGACGACGACCTCGGGGTCGACGAGGCCGGTGGGGCGGATGATCTGCTCGACGAAGCCGTCGCCCCGGGAGAGCTCGTACGTCCCGGGGGTCGCGGAGAGGTAGACGGTCTGGCCGATCCGCTTCTGGAACTCCTCCCACTTCAGCGGGCGGTTGTCCAGGGCGGAAGGGAGCCGGAAGCCGTGGTCGACCAGGGTCCGCTTGCGGGAGGCGTCGCCCTCGTACATGGCGCCGATCTGCGGCACGGTGACGTGCGACTCGTCGATGACGAGCAGGAAGTCCTCGGGGAAGTAGTCCAGGAGGGTGTTGGGCGCGGAGCCGGGCTCTCGTCCGTCGAAGTGCATCGAGTAGTTCTCGATGCCGGAGCAGGAGCCGATCTGACGCATCATCTCGAGGTCGTACGTGGTCCGCATGCGCAGCCGCTGGGACTCCAGGTGCTTGCCCTGCTTGTCGAGCTCGGCGAGACGGCCCTCCAGCTCGCGCTCGATGTCGTTGACCGCGCGCTCCATGCGCTCGGGGCCCGCGACGTAGTGGCTGGCGGGGAACACGTACAGCTCGCGGTCCTCGCTGATGACCTCGCCGGTGAGCGGGTGGAGGGTGGAGAGGGCCTCGATCTCGTCGCCGAACATCTCGATGCGGACGGCGAGCTCCTCGTACACCGGGAAGATCTCGATGGTGTCGCCGCGGACGCGGAAGGTGCCGCGGGTGAACGCCAGGTCGTTGCGCGTGTACTGGATGTCGACGAAGCGGCGCAGCAGCTGGTCGCGGTCGACCTCCTCGCCGACCTTGAGCGGGACCATCCGGTCCACGTACTCCTGGGGCGTGCCGAGGCCGTAGATGCAGGAGACGGAGGCGACCACGATGACGTCCCTGCGGGTGAGCAGGGAGTTCGTCGCGGAGTGGCGCAGCCGCTCCACCTCCTCGTTGATCGAGGAGTCCTTCTCGATGTACGTGTCCGACTGCGGCACGTACGCCTCGGGCTGGTAGTAGTCGTAGTACGAGACGAAGTACTCCACCGCGTTGTTCGGCAGGAGCTCGCGGAACTCGTTCGCCAGCTGGGCGGCCAGCGTCTTGTTCGGCGCCATCACCAGGGTGGGGCGCTGGAGCTTCTCGATCATCCACGCGGTGGTGGCGGACTTTCCGGTGCCGGTGGCACCGAGGAGCACGACGTCCTTCTCGCCCGCGCGGATACGCCGCTCCAGGTCGGCGATGGCCGCCGGCTGGTCGCCGCTGGGCTGGTAGGAGCTGACGACCTCGAAGGGCGCCACCGAACGTTCGATCTTGGAAACGGGCCGCATGCAACCACCGTACGACCCGGCACCGACAGTCGGGCGGTGATCACCAGTCCTGGGAGCGGTGACCGCCCCGGGCGGCGGTCCTGCGGGCGGCGCGCCCGGCGGGCCTGGACGTCCAGTTGGCGGGCTCGCCGTAGGACGGGACGTGACGGGGGACGGGCACGCCGGGGCGGTGCGGGGCCCTGGCGGCGGGCCCCCGCCAGTCCGGGTCGCCCATCACGAGCAGCGGGTCGAACATGACGACGACGGCGGCGAGGATGAGGAAGACCGCCGGGCCGATCAGCATCGGCAGCAGGAGCGAGGTGGCGGTGTCACCGGCGCCGGCGGCGGGCTCGGTGCCGTGCAGGTGGACGCTGACCGCCGACATGGCGGTGTAGTGCATACCACTGACGGCGACGCCCATCACCAGGCTCGCGCCGAGACTGGCCAGAAACCCATGCACGGAGACGGCCGCCCAGAGGGCCGCGGTGGCGGCCACGACGGCGATGACCACGGAGAGCGCGACGGTGAGCGTGTCGTACTCGATACGCCCCTGCAGACGCATACCGGCCATTCCCAGATAGTGCATGGTGGCCACGCCGAGGCCGGTGATGGTGCCGCCGGTGACCAGGGTGAGGGCGGTGGCCCCGCGGTATCCGACGATGAAGATGCCGATCCCGACCATGACGACGGCGACGCCCAGGCTGGCGAAGGTGATGGGGCGGTCGTAGGTGATGGGCGCGTGGTGGACGGAGAAGCCCATCATGGCGATGAAGTGCATGGTCCAGATGCCGGTGCCGATCGAGGTGGCGCCGAGGGCGAGCCAGCCCGCCTTGAAGCTGTCCCGGTGGCGGAGCGATCTCGTCGTGCACCGAAGGCCGAGGGCGCCGCCCAGGCACGCCATGAGAAAGGCGGCCACCGGCGTGACGAGCCCGTAGCTGAATCCGTCGACCGTGCCCTGCATGAGCGTGTGTCCTCCACCCCTGGTGCAACGTCGTCCGAAAACAGTCGGTACCGCTGGGTAGTACTACCGGGGCGAGATTATGGCGCGCCGAGCGCCCCACGACCACGTGACCGGGGAATTGGCGCGCGTGAGACCGGAGCGAGACCGGGTCGTGATCTTGGCTGCCGACCTCGCTGCCGGTCTCACTGGCGACCTCGCTGTCGGTGGCGGGTCGTACCGTGGGCGGCATGGACATCGAAGCGGGGCCGACGGGCGGCGAGCGGGCCGTCCCGGTGGAGTGGACGGTCATGGAGAGCGCCATCGGGCCGCTCTTCCTCGCCGCGACCGCGCGGGGGCTCGTGCGGGTGGAGTTCCACGCCGACGCGGCGCGGCGGGAGCGGATGCTCGCCCGGCTCGCGGGGCAGCTCGGCGCGGAGCCGGTGGAGAGCGCCTCGGGACTGCTCGCCGACGCGATACGCCGGCTCGACCGGTACTTCGCGGGCGAGCCCGGCGATGTCGAACTGCCTCTGGACTGGAGCCTGACGACCGGGTTCCACCGGCAGGTGCTGCGCGAGCTGGCGAGCGGTGTGCCGTACGGCACGGTCGTCGGGTACGGGGAGCTGGCGCGGCGCGTGGGGCAGCCGGGGGCGGCGCAGGCCGTCGGGGCGGCGATGGGATCCAACCCGCTGCCGGTCGTGGTGCCGTGCCACCGTGTGGTGGAGAGCGACGGGGGACTCGGCGGCTTCGGGGGCGGCCTCGAGACCAAGAGACAGCTGCTGGCCCTGGAGGGCGTGCTGCCCGCGCCGCTGTTCTGAGCGCGGCCCGCCGTTCCGTGGGCCGGGGCGTTCCCCTCGGGTGGGGCGGCTGGCACACTCACGTCAGTGACCAACAGCCCCGATGCCCCTGACACGACCCTGCCCGGACCCATACCCGTCACCGGCGCCGAGCTGCCCGCGCTCCGCCGACGGATCCAGGCCGTGCTCATCGCCACCCAGATCCTCGGAGGCCTCGGCATCGCCACCGGCGTCGCGCTGTCCGCCGTCCTGGCCAAGGACGTCAGCGGCTCCGAGGCACTGTCCGGTCTGGCGTCGACGGCGACGGTGGCCGGCCCCGCGCTGCTCGCCATGCCGCTGGCCGCCCTGATGGCCTCGCGGGGCCGCCGGGCCGGGCTGGTCCTCGCGTACCTGATCGGGGCGCTCGGGGCCGGAGTGGCGGTGCTCGGGGCGGTCGTCGAGAGCTTCCCCCTGCTGCTCGTCGGACTCGTCGGCTTCGGCGCGGGGTCATCGGCGAACCTGGCGGCCCGCTTCGCCGCCGCCGACCTGGCCGCACCGGACCGCAGGGCCCGGGCCATCTCCACGGTGGTGTGGGCGACCACCATCGGGGCGGTGCTCGGACCGAACATCGCCGCGCCGGCCGGGGAGAGCGTCTCGGGCCTGGGGATACCGGCCACCGCGGGCCCCTTCGTCTGGGCGGCCGGGGTCTTCGTGATCGCGGCGGCCGTGGTGGCGCTGCTGCTCCGCCCCGACCCGCTCCTCACCGCCCGCGCGCTGTCCGAGGCCGGGGCCGGGGCCGGGGCGGGCGGGACGGCGGAGGAACGCTCGCTGCGTGCGGGGATGCGGGTGGTACGGGAGTCCCCACGGGCCCGCCTCGCCCTGGTCACCGTCGCCGGCTCGCACACCGCGATGGTGTCGATCATGTCGATGACCCCGGTGGCGCTGACCCACCACGGCGCGGACATCCAGCTGATCGGGCTCGTGATCAGCGGGCACATCGCGGGCATGTACGCCTTCTCGCCCCTGATGGGCTGGCTGTCCGACCGGCTGGGAAGGCTGTCGGTGATCGGGCTCGCGGTCGGCCTCATCGGGGTGGCCGCGCTCGTCGCGGGCACGGCGGGACCGAGCCACGGCCGGACCGCCCTCGGCCTCTTCGTCCTCGGCCTGGGCTGGTCGGCTGGTCTGGTGTCCGGCTCGGCGCTGCTCACGGACTCGGTGCCGCAGGCCGCGCGTGCGGCGGTCCAGGGACTCTCCGACTTCATCATGAACACCGCCGCCGGTGTCGGCGGCCTCGCGGCGGGCCTGATCGTCGCCAAGGCGGGCTACGGCCCGCTGAACGCGATCGCCGCGTGTCTGCTGCTGCCGATGGCGGCGCTCGCGCTCCGCGGCTCGTTCCGCAAGGCCTGAGCCCCGGAAGTCTCCGCCCGGTGCGGCACCGCGGGGGCCCGGTGCGGCACCGCGGGGGCCCGGTGCGGCACCGCGGGGGAGGACGCCGCTCGGGCGAGCCGGCGCGGGACTCCGGTGCCGTCGGCGGGCACCGCCCAGACCTCTCCCCCGTACCCGTACGCCAGGGTGGCGCGGTCGGTCCACAGCGCCTGGTCGTCGATGCCGCGCCGCTCGGCGACCGCGTGTTCGCGCCCGGTGCCCAACTCGTACACGTACAGCCGCCACGGCTCGCGCGGGCCGTCGGACACCCGCTTCTTGAAAGCGATCCTGCCGCCGTCCGGGGAGAGCGAGGGGCATTCGACGTTCTCCCGCAGGGCGCGGGCCGACCACTTCCGCAGGTCGCCCTCGACGAGATGAGTGCGGCCGGCCGTCGAGACGGTGGCGTAGAAGCGGTTGTCGTCCGCGGCGAAGCTGACGCCCCAGTAGTTGACGTCGGGGGCGTGGTGACGGCGGCCGCCGAGGGTGAGGGGGATCTGCTCCATGTTCTTCACCAGATAGCCGGTGCGCAGGTCGAGGATCGAGGTGCGGGTGGAGAAGGACGAGCGCGCGTAGGAGTCGCCGGTCGCGAACATCGTCCAGGAGAGCACGTTCCCCGAGGCCGAGACCCGGGCCCGGCTGGGAATGCCCGGCAGGCCGATGCGGCGCACCTCGCGCAGGTGCCGGTCGAGCACGAGGGCGTACGAGCGGGCCGGCACGCCCGGCCTGCGCTGAAGACAGAGGGCGGTCCCGCCGGCCGCGTGGAAGCGGTCGCAGGAGGGGCCGCCCACCACCCGGCCGCCGGGCGCGGACGGGTCCACGCGCGCGACTCGGCCGCTCGCGGTGTCACGGGCGTAGAGCGCGCCGGCGCCGCCGTCGAGGGTGAAGCCTGGGTCCGCGGTGCCGGTGGTCGCGGCCTGCCGCACCGAAGCCGCCCGCAGGGTGTAGGCGGTGGCCCCGCCGCCGAGGAGCAGGAGGGCGAGTACGAGGATCCACACGCGCGTGCGGGTGGAGGGGCGGGCGCCGGTCGGTGCGGGCATGGGTCAGTCGGTCCTCTCTGAGGGCTCGGGGGCGACGGTCTCGGAGGGCCCCGGAGCGTCCTGCTCCGAGGGGACTCCTCCCGCGGGGGTCGCTGGCAGCAGGCGCGCGGCGCAGCAGAGGGCCGCGGTGAGGGCGAGGAGGGCCACGAGGAGGGCGGCCCGGGGCCCGCTCGCGGTCCAGACGGCGCCGAACGCGACGGCGGCTCCCACCCGGGCGAGCGCCTGCGCGGTCTGGACGAGCGCGAGGCCGCCCGCCCGCCGTCCCTCGGTCAGGTAGGGGCCGGTCAGGGCCATCAGGACGCCGTCGGTGGCGGCGTAGAACATCCCGAGCAGGACGAGGACGCCCAGGAGGACCGCCGTGTCGGGCAGCGGGACCAGGAGCAGCGCGTAGGCGAGGAGCAGGGCCCCGTGCCCGTACAGGAACGGCGCGCGCCGCCCGATCCGGTCGGCGAGGCGTCCGGCGGGGACCGCGAGCAGCAGGTAGACGCCGGCGGCGCCGAGCGGCAGGAACGGGAACCAGGTCGCGTCGAACTCCAGTCGCCGCTGGAGCAGCAGATAGAGGAAGGAGTCCCCGACGGTGGCGGCGCCGAGGAGCCCGGCGCAGAGCACGATCCGCCGGTAGCCGGGTGAGCGCGGTCCGGTGAGGAGCCCGGCGCGCGGCACGATCCGTCGGCACGCGGGCGGGCGCGGTCCGGTGAGGAGCTCGCCACGCGCGCGTGGTGCCGCCCGTGCGGCCGGCCTCGTCGCGTTCTCCCGCGTCCTGCGCCGCTCCCTCACCCGCCCGGGGACGAGCAGCGCCCAGAGCAGGACGCCGAACGCCCCGACGCAGAAGCTGACGGCGAAGACGGCGTCGTAGGCGTCGGCCGTCGCCCACAGCAGGGCGAAGGCGGCCAGGGGGCCGAGGAGGGCGCCGGTGGTGTCCATGGCGCGGTGCGTGCCGAAGGCGCGGCCCAGGTCCTCGGGTGGGCTGTGCAGGGTGATGAGGGCGTCCCGCGGGGCGGTGCGGACGCCCTTGCCGAGCCGGTCGGCGGCGATGGCGGTGGCGATCCAGCCCGTCGCGCCGCCCGCCAGGAGGAGGCAGAGCCGGGAGCAGGCGGAGAGGGCGTAGCCGAGTCCGCCGATCTGTTTGTGGCGGCCGCCGCGATCGGCGGCGGCGCCGCCGATGAGTCGTACGAGCGCGGTGGCGCCGGTGGAGAGGCCGTCGAGCAGCCCGAACTGGAGCGGGGACAGGCCGAGTCCGACGACCAGGTAGAGCGGCAGGACCGCGGTCACCATCTCCGAGGAGACGTCGGTGACCAGGCTGACCGCGCCGAGGGCGAGGACGGTGCCGGGGACGCGCCACCGGACCCCCGAGGGGGTGGGCGGCGCGCCCGGGCGACCGGTGGTCGCGAGGTACATCAGTGACAGGTGTAGGTCGGGCCGGTGTCCTTGACCTGGTTGTCGACGCCGACGTACTGCCAGGTGTACGTCGTGTCGGTGAAGTCCAGCTTCAGGACGCCGTACGGACCGCTGATCCGCTTCTGGCTGTGGGGCTGGACCGTCTCGATCGCGTACGGCTCGGCGCCGCCCATGCCTCCGACGATCTCGACGATGCCGTCGGCGGCGGCCTGTCCGCTCGGGTTCTGCGGGGCGAACCGCTCGTAGTGGTGGTCGTGGCCGTTCAGCACCAGGTCGGCCTTGGCCCCGTAGAGGATCTGCCAGACGGGCTTGGAGACGGGGTCGTTGCCGTGGCCGCCGGAGGAGTACAGCGGGTGGTGGAAGTAGGCGGCGACGCAGCCCTTGGTGTTCCGCGCGAGGTCGTCCTTGAGCCACTGGATCTGGGCGGCGTCGTCGAAGGAGTTGGAGTCGAGGGCGATGAAGTGCCAGTTGCCCTGGTCGTAGCTGTAGTAGGGCTTGCCCTGCGGGTAGGCGAGGGCACCGAAGTACGACTTGTAGCCGGCGAACGCGCCGGCCGGGTCGTAGGACTCGTGGTTGCCGGGCACGGGCCGGGTCTGCGCCTTGAAGGCGCCCCAGGTCTTGTCGTAGTAGTTGCGGAAGTCGGAGAGCCGGGCGTCGTCGTACTGGTTGTCGCCCATCGTCAGGTAGAAGGACGGCGCGATCCGCTGGGCGAGGGCGGCGGTCTTGGGGTGGGCGCAGGAGCTGCTGGAGGCCGTGCACTGGGCGGCGATGTCACCGGCCGCGACGACGGTGAAGGCGCCGGTGGGCGGCGGGGTGGTGCTCGTGGTGCCGTAGACCTCGACCGTGTAGAGCGAGTAGCCGTACGGGGTGCCGCGCGCGGTCCCGTACACGCGCAGGTAGCGGCCGGTTCCGGTGAGTCCGGTCCAGTCGTCGGTGCCGCCGTTGCCGGCGGTCTCGGTGGCGAGGCCGGCCCAGGTGGTGCCGTCGGCGGAGATCTCGACGCGGTAGGCCTTGGCGTGGGCGACCTCCCAGACGAGCTTGACGCGGGAGACGGTGGCGGACGGGCCGAGGTCGACCCGGATCCACTGCGGGTCGATGCCCTCGGCGCTGGCCCAGCGGGTGGTGGAGACGCCGTCGAAGGCCTTCTCCGGGCCGAACGTGCTGTCCTCGACGGACGAGGACGTGGCCGGCCGGCCCTGCGAGATCAGGACGTCGACGGCGGCTCCCGCCCGGTCCGGGAGGGCGAGCAGGAGTCCGCCGACGAGCATGAGGACGGCGGTGAGGACGACGGGCAGTCGGTGGGGGACGGTGCGGCGGGGTGGGGCGGAGGCGTTCAGGCGCATACCTGGCTCCCTGGCCTGTGGGGTGGCGAGAGCTGGACACCGGTGCGGCGCACCACGACCGGCCGCGTGAACGTGGTCCGGTCCGCCCGTACCCCGGGACATGGGTACGGGCGCCGACCGGGTGGCGATTCGGGCGCCACACGGCGGGTGGTGCTCAGCGGCCGGGTCAGAGCTCTCGCTGAGCGCGTCACGCCCTCAGGTCGGGTCGCCGCGCCGAGCCGCTGCCGGGATGCTAGCCGACAGGAAGGTTTCCTACCAGACCTCTGGCCGACCCTGGAGTACGAGCGATCCGGAGCGGCTCGACCGCGCCCCGCCGCCTTCAGAGACTGATGTGGTACGCCTTGCGCAGGGTCTCGTGGACGGTCCAGGTCGTCCGGTCTCCCTCGCGCAGCACACAGGCGTCCCCGGGTCCGACCTCCAGCGTCTCCCCGCCCTCGACGGCGACGGTCGCCCGGCCGGAGACCACCACGAAGAGCTCGTTGGCCTCGGTGTCGGTGACGACGCCGGGCGTGATCTGCCAGATGCCGCGCAGCTGCTTGCCGTCGGCCGACTCCCACAGCACCTTGCCCGTCACCTCGGGCGTGCCGGAGACGATCTGGCCGGGGTCGAGCGGCTCCGCTTCGAGCTCCGCGTCGGGGATGTGCACGGCGAAAGAGGGCTGGTCATGTGTCGTCATGGGCGGTGACTGTAGCGGGGGCCGGGGACCGCCCCGAGGCCGGTACCGGGTGGACGGAATGCCTCCGCTTCGCCTCCCACCAGCCGCGATGCCCGCATCGCGCGACGACGACGAAATCCGCACCGCCCCTTCGGGCCGCGCCCGGCGGCCGGTACGCCCGGCCCGGCGAGCTCGCCGGACACCGCGTGACGGATTCCGCGGGTCCGCCTCCGGTGTGGCCGGTGGTCGCCACCGAGGTTTGCGGGGCCGGTGGTCGCGCCAGGAATGGGACATGTCCACACAGGTGTCCGAAGAGGTACGGGAGGCGCTCCACGAGGGGCGTCCCGTCGTCGCGCTGGAATCGACGATCATCGCCCACGGCCTGCCGCGCCCGCGCAACCTGGCCGTGGCCCTGGAACTGGAGCAGCTGGTACGGGCCGGGGGCGCCGTCCCCGCCACCGTCGCCGTGGTCGACGGCACGGCACGGGTGGGCCTGGACCGGGCGGCCCTGACGCGGATCGCCGAGGACCCGGCGGTGCGGAAGCTCGGGCACCGCGACCTGGCCCCTGCCCTGGCGACCGGCGCGACCGGCGCGACGACGGTCTCGGCGACGGCCCGGCTCGCCGACGCGGCCGGCATACGGGTGTTCGCGACCGGCGGCCTCGGCGGCGTGCACCGCGAGTGGACCGAGACCCAGGACGAGTCTGCCGACCTGCGGCTGCTCGCCCGGGTCGGGATCACCGTCGTCTGCGCCGGGGTCAAGTCGATCCTCGACGTGCCCGCGACGCTCCAGCGCCTGGAGACCCTGGGGGTGACGGTCGTCGGGTACGGCACGGAGCACTTCCCCGGCTTCTACCTCTCCTCCTCGGGCGAGCCCGTCGACTGGACCCTGCGGACCCCGGAGGAGGTGGCCGGGGTGATACGGGCGCAGGACCGGCTCGGCGAGCCGAGGGCGGCGCTCGTCGTCGCCAACCCGGTCCCGGTGTCGGAGCAGTTGGACCCCGCGCTCCACGACCGGGTGCTCGCGGGTGGCCTGGCCGCGGCGAGGGAGAAGGGGATCACGGGGCAGGGGGTGACGCCGTTCCTGCTCGAATACCTGACGGTCCACACGGAGGGGGCGTCCCTGGAGGCCAATCTGGCGGCGGTACGGGGCAATGTGCGGCTCGCGGCGAGGATCGCGGGAGCGTACGGCGTGGGGACGGTCCTTGGTACGGAAGTGGTGCCCGGTGCGGAAGTGATACCTGATACGGGAGCGACGCCCGGTACGGGAACGGTGCCCGGTACGGGAGTGGCACCCGGCGCGGGCGGCCGGTGAGCCGGGCGGCGGGCGCCCTGCTCGTCGTCGGGGACATCGTCACGGATGTCGTCGCCCGGCACCGGACCCCGCTCGCCCCCGCCACGGACACGGCGGCGGAGATCCGGACGCTCCCGGGCGGCGCCGGCGCCAACGCGGCCTGCTGGGCGGCGCGTTCCGGGTGCGGAGAGGTACGGCTCCTCGGCAGGGTGGGGACGGACGCGGCGGGCTGGCACGAACGGGCGCTGCGGCGCGCGGGCGTGCGCCCCTTGCTCGTACCGGACGCGGAGGCGGCGACGGCCACCGTGATCGCGCTCGTGGACTCCTCTGCGGAGCGCACCTTCCTGACCGACAGCGGCGCCGCCCTGCGCCTCTCCCCCGGCGACTGGTCCGCCGCCCTGCTCGACGGGGTGGCCGGGCTCCATCTCTCCGGGTACCTGTTCTTCGCCGCGCCGAGCCGCGAGACGGCCCGGCGTGCGCTGCGGGACGCCAGGAAGGCGGGGATCCCGGTGAGCGTGGACCCGGCGTCGACGGGGTTCCTGACCGAGCTGGGGGTGGACACGTTCCTGGCGGCGGCGGAAGGAGCCGAGGTCCTGCTGCCCAACGCCGACGAGGCGCGGTCACTCACCGGATGCGCCGGTACGGAGGCGGCGGCAGCCGGGTTGAGCCGCCTCTTCCCTCTGGTCGTGGTCACCCTCGGGGCGGCCGGCGCCCTGGTCGCCGAGGGCGGCGCGGTCACGGCGCGGGTGGCGGCGCCACGGGTTCGGCCGGTGGACTCGACGGGCGCGGGCGACGCGTTCACCGGAGCGTTCCTGGCCGCCCGGCTCGCGGGCGCGGACCCGGCACGGGCGGCGGCGGAGGGCTGTCGCGCGGGCGCGGAGGCGGTCACCGTGGTGGGCGGCCGCCCACCGGACCTCCCGGCCGGCGGCTGACGTCCCCCGTCGTGACCTACCGCCCCAGCCCCGTCCAGGCCGGATGGCGCGGGTCGTCGGCGCGTACGACGGCGTCGGCGGTCGTACCGGGGTCGACCTCCGTCTCGTACCGGGCGAAGGCGGGCAGGGTCCAGGTCTCCTCGGCCTCGGTGCGCCGGGCGAGGGCGGCGGCCGATAGCCGCAGGTGCACGGTGAGGTCGAAGGGGAACCAGTGGCCGAGGAGGAACGGCCCGTGCACCACGAGGATCCCGCCCGGCGGCAGCGTGACGTACGGGCTGCGGGTGGCGCGGTCCCGGACCGGGTCCCACAGGTCGGGCAGCACGCGCCCGGTGCCGCCGGGTTCCAGCGGCCCGAAGACCTCCCGCCACAGGGCCTTGATGTCGGTCCATCCGTCGTAGTACGCGTCGGGGTCCCGCTTCCCGTACTCGTACCGGAGGGAGGCGGGCCGCAGGAAACCGGCGGTCCCCACGACGTGGACGGAGCGCCCTCGTGTCCGCAGCGCCTCGGCGAGCAGCCCGGCGAGCGCGCCACCGGGCGCGGCGGGCGGTCCGTCGATGCCGACCTTGAGCCAGTCACCGCCGTCGCCGGGGGTGGCCTCGTCGAGGTGCCCGGCGAGCGTCTCCGCCAGCCGTTCCCAGGTGATCGCCTCGTACCGCGTCCCGCTCATCGTGTTCATCCTGCCCGCAGATCCGCCGGACCGCCGCCACCGGGTCCGCGCAGGAGCACCGCCGGCCGGCCCGCGAGCGTGTCCGCGTCCCGGCGGGGCAACGGGACGAGCCGGTCGGCGAGGGGCTCCTCATACGTCACGGCTTGACCTTGTCACTGGCGTGACTGTTCCACCATCGGGTTCATGGACACCACCACACCCACCAGGGTCGTCGTCACCGGTGCGGGCACCGGCATCGGCCGGGCCACCGCCCGCGCGTTCGCCGGACAGGGGGCGACGGTCGTCGCCGTCGGCCGCAGGAAGGAGCCGCTGCGGGAGGCCGCCGAGGGCCACCCCGGGATCCGTCCGTGCGTCGCCGACGTCACGGCGGAGGGCGCGGCCGAGGAGATCGTCCGTACCGCCCTGGGCGACCACGGCCGTCTCGACGTGCTCGTCAACAACGCGGGTGTCGCCGCGAGCGGCTCGCAGTCCTCGACGCGCGGATCGCGGCACAGACCGAGGCCCGGGACCGTCTCGCGCGCACCCTGGCCCTGGGCGGCTCGGCGGAGCGGCAGGTCACCTGATCCCGGCGGCCGGCGCGGCGTGTTCGAGGGCGGCGCGACCCGATGCGATCGCCTCGGTGAGCGTCAGTTCCCCTGCCGCGAGGGCCCTGCAGGTCGCCGCGTCGGTCCGTAGCCGGGCGTCGGGCACCACCGCCGTACCGGCCCCGTACACCCCGTCCCCGTACGCGACGCTCCCGTCGCTCCCGACCCGTACGTGGAACTCGCCCTCGTCCAGGGTCACCTGGACGACGCCCTCGCCCAGTTCGGCGAGGGCCCCGAGGAGCGGGATCGCGTACCAGTGCGCGCGGACGGCGTCGGTGGGCCGCGGCTCGCCCAGATCGGGCGCTCCCCAGGCGGCCAGGGCGCGCAGCACGGGCAGCAGGTCGTGCCCGCGCGGGGTGAGTTCGTACACGAACGCCGAGGCGGGCGGCGGAAGCCGGCGGCGGGTGACGAGCTCGGCGGCCTCCATGTCCTTGAGGCGGCCGGCGAGCATGTCGGTGCTGACGCCGGTCAGGTCGGCGTGGAGGTCGGTGTAGCGGCGCGGCCCGGCGAGGAGTTCGCGGACGACGAGCAGCGTCCAGCGGTCGCCGACGAGGTCGAGGGCGCGCGCGGCGGCGCAGTGCTGGTCGTAGCTGCGGCGGCGTGGCTGACGTGGCATGCGACGCAGTCTAGACATGTTGTTGGACTTTCCAAGCTTGAACTTGGTAAAACCAAGCAACACTGATTCCGGGGACTGGGGAGGTCGGACATGGAGTTCCGGCAGTCGAGCAAGCTGAGCAAGGTCTGTTACGAGATCCGGGGCCCCGTCATCGAACACGCCAACGCGCTGGAGGAGGCGGGCCACAGCGTGCTGCGCCTCAACACCGGCAACCCGGCGCTCTTCGGCTTCGAGGCGCCCGAGGAGATCGTCCAGGACATGATCCGGATGCTCCCCAAGGCCCACGGGTACACCGACTCGCGCGGCATCCTGTCCGCCCGCCGCGCCGTGGCCCAGCGCTACCAGGCCATGGGGCTGCCGGAGGTCGACGTCGACGACGTCTTCCTCGGCAACGGCGTGTCGGAGCTCGTCTCCATGGCCGTGCAGGCCCTCCTGGAGGACGGCGACGAGGTCCTGATCCCCGCCCCCGACTTCCCGTTGTGGACGGCGGTCACGACCCTCGCCGGCGGCAAGGCGGTGCACTACCTGTGCGACGAGTCGGCCGACTGGTACCCGGACCTCGACGACATGGCGTCGAAGATCACCGACCGGACCCGGGCCGTGGTCGTCATCAACCCCAACAACCCCACCGGCGCGGTCTATCCGAAGGAGATCGTCGAGGGCATCCTCGACCTCGCCCGCCGCCACGGCCTGATGGTCTTCGCCGACGAGATCTACGACCAGATCCTCTACGACGAGGCCGTCCACTACCCGGCCGCCTCCCTCGCCCCCGATCTGGTCGTCCTCACCTTCGGCGGGCTCTCCAAGACGTACCGGGTGGCGGGCTTCCGCTCCGGCTGGCTGGTCGTCACCGGCCCGAAGCAGCACGCCAGGAACTATCTGGAGGGGCTCACCATGCTCGCCTCCATGCGGCTCTGCCCCAACGCCCCCGCCCAGTACGCCATCCAGGCCGCGCTCGGCGGCCGCCAGTCGATCCACGAGCTGACCGCCCCGGGCGGCAGGCTCCGCGAACAGCGCGACCGGGCCTGGGAGAAGCTCAACGAGATCCCCGGCGTCTCCTGCGTGAAGCCGAAGGGAGCGCTGTACGCGTTCCCGCGCCTGGACCCGGCCGTGCACAAGATCCACGACGACGAGAAGTTCGTCCTCGACCTGCTGCTGCGGGAGAAGATCCAGGTCGTCCAGGGAACCGGCTTCAACTGGCCGCGCCCCGACCACTTCCGCATCCTGACCCTGCCGTACGCCGACGACCTCGACGCCGCGATCAGCCGCATCGGCCGCTTCCTGAGCGGCTACCGGCAGTGACGTCCCGCCCCCTCGGCTGTCATGATCTGAAGA
Organism: Streptomyces sp. NPDC058664; assembly: GCF_042716635.1. NCBI lineage: Bacteria > Bacillati > Actinomycetota > Actinomycetes > Kitasatosporales > Streptomycetaceae > Streptomyces > Streptomyces sp. NPDC058664. Next base: position 21,268 of record NZ_JBHXRW010000002.1, read on the forward strand.
CCTGAGATCCGAGGACAGGGAGGGGCGATCGGTCGTGGATGTGGCGTTGATAGCCGTGGCGGGAACCCTGTTGGGCGTCATCGCCACGCACTGGTTCCAGAGGCGGGCCACCGAGCGCACCGCCTCGCTCGCCCGCACCGAGCAGCTCCGCCAGGAGCGGATCGCGACCTACAGCGCCTACGCGGGCGCGGTCGTCGACTACCGGCACAGCCAGAACGACCGCTGGTTCCGCGCGATGAAGGAACCCGGTTCCGAGGAGGCGGAGGAGTCCCGCCACGCCTCCTACCGGCGGCGCACCGCCGCCCGGCAGGCCCTCTTCCGCGTCCAGTTGGTCTGCGACGACCCGCAGGTCCGTCGATTGGCCGAGGCCGCCTTCGAGGAGGCCCACTGCATGCACGAGGCGGAGGGCGAGGCGGAGCGCGCCCGGCGCTCCGCCTCGGCGAAGGAGGCGCTCGCCCTGTTCATCACCGCCGCCGCGCCCGGCATCCGCTGAACGGGACGGCGGACATGGATCTCGTCGCACCCGTCGTCGTCGAACCGCTCAGGCGCCGCCGCTGCTCGGAATGCCGGCAGGGCCCGCTGGAGCGGATGATCGTCGAGTTCAACGCCCCGGTCTGCCTGGACTGCGCCGACCTCGGGCACCTGGTCTTCCTGCGGCGCGGGGACACGGCGCTCACCCGTCGCGCCCGTGAGCGCAGCGCCCTCTGGGCCGTGGTGGTACGGCACAACCGGCGCCGCACCCGGTACGAGCGTCAGGGCCTCCTCGTCGAGGAGGCGGCGCTCGCCGAGGCGGAACTGGCCTGCCTGGCGGACGCGGAGGCGCGGGCCAGACGGCGGGCCAGGGACGCGGTGCGGCGCGCGGCGCTGGACGCGGAGGTCACCGAGGTCCTCCGGGCGGAGATCCTGCGGCTCTTCCCCTCCGTCCCGGCGGACCGGGCCGCGGAGATCGCCGTCCACGCCTCGGCGAAGGGCAGTGGACGGGTGGGGCGCACGGCCGCGGGCCGCTCGCTCGACCGCGGCGCCGTCACGGCCGCCGTGCGCGCCTCCGTACGGCATGTCGACACGCCGTACGACACGCTGCTGATGCGGGGGGTTCCGCGGCACCAGGCCCGGACGAGGGTCGCTCCCGCCATCGAGGCGGTGCTCCGGGCCTGGCGTCGCGGCGGCGAGGACGCCCACGGCCGGGGACACGACTGACGGCTCGGGTGTCAGCGTGCCTCGGCCGGTCCGCGGAGACCGGACCTTCAGGCCTGGTCGCCGGCGCGGCGCGCGCGACGGTACAGCAGGGCGCCGCCGAGCAGCAGCGCGGCGCTCGCCCCGGCGGCGTAGCCGATGGTGTCCGCACCGGTGGCGGCCAGCGCGACCGGGCTCGTCTCACCCTGCGGCGCGGGGGCCGGGGCGGGCTTCTCGGTCTCCGTCTCGGTCTCGGTCTGCGGGACCGGCACGTTCCGGACGGGGGTCTGCGGGCGCGGCGTCGGCTTCTCGATCGGCTGCGCCGGCTTCCCGGGGCCGTTGACCGCCGTGTTGCCGAAGACCGGGTTGAGCAGGCCCACCACGTTGACCGAGTTCCCGCTGACGTTCACGGGCAGGTCGATCGGCAGCTGGAGGCCGTTCCCGGAGAGGACGCCGGGAGAGCCCTCGGAACGGCCCTCGGCGGTGGACCCGCCGCCGTTGGAGGAGCCGCCCTGCGAGCCGCCGGTCTGCGGGCCTCCGGCCTGCTCGCCGCCGCGCGGCGTGCCGGGCTCGTCCTTGTGGGAACGGCCGTCGCCGTCCGATCCGTAGCCCTCGGGCTCGTGCTCGGCGGAGCGGTTGGCACAGCCGTTGCCGAAGGCCGGGTTGAGCAGGCCGACGACGTTGACCGTGTTCCCGCAGGCGTTGACCGGGACGTGCACCGGCAGCTGAACCGTGTTGCCGGAGCCGACGCCCGGCGAACCCACCGCGGCGCCCTGCGCGCCGGAATCGGCGTGCGCGGCGCCCGCCGAGAGCGCGAGCGCTCCACCCGTGACCAACAATGTGGCCAGACCACTTCGGCGCATGTGCCTCATGGCTTCCTGCCTTCCGGAGGTGTGCACGGGCAAGTGCCCGTACCGGAATCAACGCGACAAACACACGTGCCGGATCCGGCTGTTGACGGGTTTCACTCCATCGAGTGGGACTCCGTTCGAGTGTCGGTCAGCGTCCCAGGAGGTCGGTGAGGGCTCCGACCGGGTCCGGATCGGGCGCGCCGCGCGGCCACCAGTCCTCGCGGCCGGCGTCCGACTCATAGCCGTACCAGAGGCCGTCGCGGCCGAGGCGGAGCTGGAGGGACTCGGTGGAGAGCCGGTTGCGCCAAGGCCGGAAGGCGGGGAAGTCGACGGCGATCAGCGCGGGTCTCGCACGGTCGAACGGGCCCGCCGGCGGGTCCCAGGGCTCTTCGAGGACGGCGAGACCCGCGGCGCCCCCCTGCCGCCAGGCGGCGACGGCCCGGGCGAGATCCGTCGGGGTGCGGTCGAGCGCGCACGCCAGGTCGCGGTAGAGGGTGCGGGTCGAGGCGGTGAGCCCGGACCCGGGGTGCGCGGCGGCGAGCCGAACGGCGTCCTGCCACGGGGTGAGTGAGGCGACCGGGTCGTGTCCGGTGGCGAGGAACGCGTGGGCGCGGGCGGCGGCCTCGGTGACGAGGAGGTCGAGGGCGAGCGGATCGGGGGCGGCGGGGTCGGGCGGGAAGACGGCGGGGCGGCCGGGCCGGTCCGGCAGCGGGAGCGGTGGGGGCAGCGGCAGCCCTGACCGCTCCGTCGCGGCGAGCACCGCGCGGGCGGGGACCGTCGGCATCGGGGGTGCGGCGGCGATCGTCTCGGCGGCGGACCTGGCCGCGTTGCGCCGGGTGAGTTCGGCGAGGAGCTCCTGCTCCCCGCGGCCGCGCATCAGGAAGAGGACGAACGGATCCTCGTCGAGGAGCCGGGCGGCCTGGTAGCAGAGGGCGGCGGCGTGCTTGCAGGGGTAACCGTCGTCCGGGCAGGAGCAGTCGGGGACGAGGTCGCCGGGCGCGGGCAGCAGTCCGGTGACCGCCTCGAGGGCGTGCGGCACGTCCTTGTCGAGCAGGGCGGCGATGTGGTCGGGGCGTGCGGTGGCCTCGTCGAGGAACCGCTCCCAGCCGTCGTCGCCGAGCGTCCGCATCCTGATCTCGGCGCGGTACGGGCGGGCGCGGCTGCCGTGGACGTAGGCGACGACCCGGCCGGGGGTCACGGTGATCGCGTCGACGTGGCCGCGTCCCGCGTACGCCCTGCCGCGGGCGAGGCGGGCCGGGTCGAGAGCGGTGTCCTCCAGGGCCTCGACCCAGGCGTTGCCCCACCAGGTGGCGGCGAACCGCCCGTCGGGGGCCTCTCGGGGCGCGACCTGCGGGAAGCCGCGGCGACGGTCGTCGTGGCGGGGGGCGGCTCCGCGCGCGCCCCGGGCGGTGTTCACGAAAGCCTCCTCGGGCTCACGAGGGCCTCCTCAGGGACACCAGGTCGGCGAGCTCCCGGTCGGTGAGTTCGGTGAGGGCCGCCTCGCCCGAGCCGAGGACGGCGTCGGCGAGGGCACGCTTGGCGCGGAGCATCTCGGCGATCCGGTCCTCGACCGTGCCCTCGGCGACGAGCCGGTGGACCTGCACCGGCTGGGTCTGCCCGATGCGGTAGGCCCGGTCCGTCGCCTGTTCCTCGACGGCCGGGTTCCACCAGCGGTCGTAGTGCACGACGTGGCCGGCCCGGGTGAGGTTGAGGCCGGTGCCCGCGGCCTTGAGGGAAAGCAGGAAGACCGGGATCTCACCGGCCTGGAAACGGTCGACCATCCGCTCCCGCTCGGCCACCGGGGTGCCGCCGTGGAGGAGTTGGGCCTGGATGCCGCGCGCGGCCAGGTGGTCGGCGAGGAGCCGTGCCATCGACACGTACTGGGTGAAGACGAGCACCGACCCCTCCTCGGCGAGGATCGTGTCGAGGAGCTCGTCGAGCAGGGCGAGCTTCCCCGAACGGCCGGCGAGCCGCGTGGTGCCCGCTCCCGACGGTGCCTGCTCCTTCAGGTACTGCGCGGGATGGTTGCAGATCTGCTTGAGGGAGGTCAGCAGCTTCATGACGAGGCCCCGGCGGGCCATTCCCTCCGCCTCCTCGATCCGCGCCATGGTCTCGCGGACGACCGCCTCGTAGAGCGAGGCCTGTTCCCGGGTGAGGGAGACGGGGTGGTCGGACTCGGTCTTGGGCGGCAGTTCGGGGACGATCCCGGGGTCGGACTTGCGGCGGCGCAGCAGGAAGGGACGCACGAGCCGGGCGAGCCGCTCGACGGCCTCCTCGTGCTCGATCTCCTCGTGGTTCTCCACGGCGCGGGCGTGCCGGGAACGGAAGGCCTTGAGCGGGCCGAGGAGACCGGGAGTGGTCCAGTCGAGGAGTGCCCACAGTTCGGAGAGGTTGTTCTCCACGGGCGTGCCGGTGAGGGCGACCCGGGCGGGCGCGGGGATCTCGCGCAGCGCTCGGGCCGTCGCGGAGAACGGGTTCTTGACGTGCTGTGCCTCGTCGGCGACGACCATCCCCCACTCCCGCTCGGCGAGTCGGGCGGCGCTGGTGCGCAGAGTGCCGTACGTGGTGAGGACGAATCCGCCCTCGACGCCGTCGAGGTCGCGGTCGGCGCCGTGGAAGCGTCGTACGGGCACGTCGGGGGCGAACTTCTCCACCTCCCGCTGCCAGTTGCCGAGCAGGGACGCCGGGCAGACGACGAGGGTGGGAGCCCGGCGAGCGCGGCGCAGATGGAGGGCGATGAGGGTGACGGTCTTGCCGAGGCCCATGTCGTCGGCGAGGCAGCCGCCGAGTCCGAGCGAGGTCATGAGGTCCAGCCAGGCGAGTCCGCGCAGCTGGTAGTCGCGGAGGGTGGCCGTCAGGCCGGGCGGGGCCTGCACGTCCTCGGGGCCGGCCAGGAGCCGGTCGCGGAGCGCGGCGAGCGCCCCGGCGGGGACGGCGGGCACGGTCTCACCGTCCACCTCCGCGGTGCCGGTGAGGGCGACGGCGAGGGCGTCGACCGGTTCGAGCAGGCCCAGTTCCCGCTTGCGCGCCTTGCGGACGAGGTCGGGATCGACGACGACCCACTGGTCACGGAGGCGCACGACGGGCCGGTGGGCCTCGGCGAGCTGGTCCATCTCGCGCTCCGTGAGCGGATCGCCGTCGAGGGCCAGCTGCCAGTTGAACCGGAGGAGTTCCTCGCTGTCGAAGAAGGCGGTGCCGTCGGTCGCGGAGCCGGGCGCGACCCGGTCGGCCCGGACGACGGCGGCGGCGCTGAGCGAGCGGGCCAGCTCCCGGGGCCAGTGGACGGCGACTCCGGCGTCGGCGAGCCGGGCGGCGGCGGGGCCGAGCAGCTCGTACAGCTCGTCCTCGGTGACGGCGAGGACGTCGGGCACGTCCCGCTCCAGGAGCCGGCCGAGCGGGGGCCAGACGCGGGCGGCCCGGCGCAGCGCGAGGACGGCGTCGATCCGGGCGCGGGGCCCGAAGTGCTCGCCGTCCCCCGCCCACAGGGCATCGGCGTCGATGACGAGGGTCGGGTCGGCGAGGCTGTGGACCTGGAGGAGCGCGGCGGCCGCGTGGCGCTCGCCGCGATGCTTCTCGCCCGTCTCCCCGGAGGGGCCGGTGCCGGCAGCCGTGTCGAAGAGCTCGTACGCGGAGAGGTCCAGGCGGAGCGAGACGCGGACGCCCGCGTCCATCCCGGCCGCCGCCTCCGCGGCCCAGGCGCGCGCCCGGGGCAGGTGCTGGGGCGGGCGCGCGGCGAACGGCGCCCCGACCGCGTGGGCGGCGGCCGGGGTGCGGGGCAGCACGTCGGCGACCGCGTCGAGGAAGGCGCGCACGAGGGCCTCGGGGTCGGGCAGCCGCAGCGGTCCGGGCCCGGGGACGGGCACGGGGTGCGCCTCGTACGGCAGGGCGGCGGCGACGGCCCGCAGATGGGCGATGTCGTCGGCGTCCAGGGGCCCCGCCCGCCAGGCGTCCAGGTCGTCGGCGGTCAGCCCCGGCAGCATCCGGCCGCGGGCCACCAGGTGCAGGGCGTGCAGCGCCGCGGCGCCCCAGCCGGCGGTGGCGGGGTGGGCCGTCGGGTGGTGGCGGGCCGCGACGAGGTGGGGCAGGGCGGTGTCGACGGGGAGGGCCAGGGCGGGGACCGCGCGACCGCGGGCACCGGTGCCGTGCCGCCGGGCCACGGTCAGCTCGACGCGCTCGGCTCCGCTCTCCGCCGGATCGGGCAGCGCGCCTCCGTCGGGGGACCAGAAGGCGACCCGCCCCTCCCGGGGCAGGGCGGCGGGCAGGAAGACGGCGGCGCTGGTGATCCAGGTGTGTGTCACTGCTCCGCTCCCCTTCCGCCGGTGATGCGTTCCGACTTGATCTCCGACCTTACGGGTGGGGTCTGACAACGGTCGCCGGGCAGGCTCCCCCGGGCGGCCCAGCAGCGGATGACACCGTGCCCCGGGGGCGGGAGGGTGGCCTGGAACACCTCCACCACAGAAGAGGATCCGCCATGTCCGTTCGCCGGCGTCTCACGACCGCCACCGGGACCGTGCTGCTCACCTTCGCCGTCGCCGGGTGTTCGGGCCTGGGCCGCACGGCCGTGGGCACGATCATGTACGAGACGGAGCGTGAGGTGGCGGTGATGGTGACCAGCCCCCAGGTGAAGGGCTGCCACCGCCTCGCGCCGACCGGCGTGACCAAGATCGAGAACAACACCCTGAACGACATCGTGCTGTACCCGACGCGCGACTGTAAGGGGAAGGACTCCACCTACCTTCCCAGCAACAGCGGTGACAAGATCCCGCCGGGCACCATGCCGTGGCGGAGCTACAGCGTCGTCCACTAGCCGCGCGTCCCGCCACGCCCGGCGCGCGTCGGGCACGGACTCGACGGCTCCCCCTTCCCCGCTCCAGGGTCCATCCTGGAAGTGCTTCCAGAGGCTCCGACGGGGGACGGTGACCGTCATGCGTACCGGGAACGAGCCGGCGACCGCGCGCAGCGCCCTGCGGCTGCGGTTCTGGCTGAGCGTGTGGGGCCTGCTCTGGGCCGCCTTCGGCACGACCGCGTTCTCGCTGGTGGGCCGCCCCGGCTGGGCCGCGGCCTGCGGCGTGCTGTTCCTGGTGGTCGCGTTCGACCTGACGATGGTGCTGCGCCATCTCCGCCAGGGGCCGCACTGGCAGCCGGGCCGGGACGTCCCGCCGTACGAACCGGATCGCGACGGCACGGGACACTGAGCCCCGGCCGCTCCTACTTTCCCGTGTCGAACCCCGCCGCCTGGAGGTACTCCGGCTTCGGATCGAGGGCGGCGGCGAGGCGGAAGTGCCGGGTGGCCCGGTCCGTCTGCCCCGAGCGCTCGAAGGTGCGGGCCAGCGCGAAGTGCGCGAACGCGTTGTCCGGCTCACGCTCCAGGACCAGCTCGAACTCCAGCTGCGCGGGACGCAGCTGCGCGGCGGCGAAGAACGCGCGGGCACGCAGCAGCCGCGCCGCCGTGTTCTCGGGGTGCGCGGCGATCACCGAGTCCAGGAGCTTGACGGCGCCCCGGGGATCCCGCGCGGCCAGCAGGTGCTCGGCGGCGCGGAAGTCGATGACGTGCGTTTCCGGGTTTCTGTCGGCCACCATGGCATCCTTCCCCTCGATCCGGTGGTTGAACACCGGACCCGGCGGCCGCATTCCACCGACAACTCCGCCGGGCGGGCCCGGACGACGGGCGAGGCCCTACGCGGCGCCCGCGGCCCTGCGCTCCAGCTCGTCCCAGACCTTCCGCACCTGCGGTTCGAGGGCGTCGAGCGGTCCGTCGTTGTCGATCACGAGATCCGCGACGTCCAGTCGCTGCGCGCGCGTGGCCTGGGCCGCCATCCGGGCCCTCGCCTCGGATTCGGCCATGCCCCGGAACCGTACGAGCCGGTCCAGCTGGGTGTCCGGGGACGCGTCCACGACCACGACCAGGTCGTACAGCGGCGCGAGTCCGTTCTCGGTGAGCAGGGGTACGTCGTGGACGACCACGTCCTCCGCGCCGGCGCGGCTCTCCAGCTCGGCCGACCGTGCCCCGACCAGCGGGTGGACGATGGCGTTGAGCGTGGCCAGGCGCTCGGCGTCGGCGAAGACGACGGAACCGAGCTTCGGCCGGTCGAGCGCCCCCTCCTCGGTGAGGACGCCGGCCCCGAAGGCCTCGACGACGGCCGCGAGCCCCGGAGTGCCGGGCTCGACGACCTCGCGGGCGATCCGGTCCGCGTCGATCAGCACGGCCCCGTAGGAGACGAGCAGCCGTGACACTTCGCTCTTGCCGGCGCCGATCCCGCCGGTCAGGCCCACCTTCAGCATGAGTGGCAGCTTAGGGCCCGCGCCGGGCGGGTCAGGAGTCGCCCTCCCGCTCGGCGAGGAAGCGCTCGAACTCGCGGCCCAGCTCGTCCGCGGACGGCAGGTCGACCGGCTCGGCGACCAGACTGCCGCGGGTCTCGGCCCCGGCCACCGCGTCGTACTGGTGCTCGAGGCCCTGCACGAGTGCGACCAGTTCTTCGTCGCCCTCGCCGATCTGGCGGTCGATCTCGGTCTGGGTGCGGCGGGCCTCCGTCCGCAGGGAGTGGGCGACGGCGGGGAGGACGAGGCCGGTGGCGGCCGTGACGGCCTCGAGCGCGGTGAGGGCCGCGTCCGGGTACGGCGAGCGGGCGACGTAGTGCGGCACGTGCGCGGCGACACCGAGGGTGTCGTGCCCGGCCTCGGTGAGCCGGTACTCGACGAGCGACTCGGCGCTGCCGGGGACCTGGGCCTCGTCGAACGGGCTGCGGTGGCCGGGCATGAGGTCGGTGCGGTTGCCGTGCGGGGTGAGGCCGACGGGCCGGGTGTGCGGCACGCCCATGGGGATGCCGTGGAAGTTGACGGAGAGGCGTACCCCGAGGCGCTCGATGATCTGCCGGACGGCGGCGGCGAACCGCTCCCACTCCACGTCGGGCTCCGGGCCGGAGAGGACGAGGAAGGGCGCGCCGGTGGCGTCCTGGACGAGGCGGACCTCGATGGACGGCGTCTCGTACTCCGTCCAGCGGTCACGCTTGAACGTCAGCAGCGGGCGGCGGGCACGGTAGTCCACGAGCCGGTCGTGGTCGAAACGGGCCACCAGCTGGTGGGGCAGCGTGTCGAGCAGACGCTCGATGATCTGCTCACCGGTCTCACCCGCGTCGATGTAGCCGTCGAAGTGGTACAGCATGACCAGCCCGGCCGACTCCTGCGCAAGGGCCAGGTCGACGACGGCCAGACCCTTCGGGTCCCATTCGTACAAATCCTGGGGATCAAGCACGGTTACCGCTCCTCCTCGTGTCCTCTCTGGGAACGTCCCGTGCGGCGGCACCATTCCCGCGCCGCGCGATCTTCCGTCGAGGAACCACCAGGAGCGGCCACTGGTCCAGACCTTGACATGCCCATCGCCTCTCCCTACCGTCTCGGGACAGCACCGCGTTCAGCATCTCGGCCATCGTGCACATACAGGAACACTCCGCTCCCCCACCGCACGGAAGGGACCCCCATGCGCACCCGGACGCTGCTCCTCCCCCTCCTCCCGGCGCTCCTCGCCGTTCCCCTCGCCACCGCGCCCGCCTCGGCGGCGACCGTCGACGTCTCGACCGCCGCCCAGCTGAAGACGGCACTCACCAACGCCCGGCCGGGCGACACGATCCGCCTCGCGGACGGCACGTACACCGGGAACTTCAAGGCCACCACCCCCGGCACGGCCTCGGCCCGGATCACCCTGACCGGCTCCTCGCGCGCGGTGCTCACCGCCGGCGGCGGCTACGGACTGCACCTCAACGGCGCCTCGTACTGGACGGTCTCGGGCGTCACCGTGACCGGTGGCCAGAAGGGGATCATGGCCGACGCCGCGAACGGCGTGGTGATTGACGGGGTGACCGTGCACGACCTGGACATGGAGGGCGTGCACTTCCGCAACTCCAGCAGGAACGGCGTCATCAGGAACTCCCGGATCTACGACACGGGGAACGACGGCCGCGGCATGGGCGAGGGCGTGTACGTCGGCAGCGCCAACACCCTCGGCGACCGCAGCGACAACGCGCAGATCCTGGACAACGTCATCGGGCCGGACGTCGGCGGCGAGGGCGTTGACATCAAGGAGGGCACCACCGGGGCGCGGATCGTCGGCAACACCTTCGACGGGCGCGGTCTGACCGGCGCCAACTTCGACGACTCCTGGGTCGACGTGAAGGGCAACGGCGTCCTCGTGGAGAACAACACCGGCGTCAACACGACGAACAACGGCTTCGAGACCCACACCCAGCAGAGCGGCTGGGGCTGCGGGACCGTCTTCCGCGGCAACCACGCGGACCTGACGGGCGCGACCGGACCGCAGCGGCTCGCGATCAACGTGACCAACCGGAGCGGCTCCTGTCCGACCACGGTGTACGCCTCGAACACGGTCACCGGCGGGAACGGTCTGACGAACATCCCCGTCACCCCCTGAACCGGCCCCCGGGCATCAGGCGCCGCCCCGACCGGCCCGGGGAACGACCGAGGCCCGCTCCCCCGAAGGGGAACGGGCCTCGAATTCGCTAGCGGCTAGCGCTCAGCGGAGAGCCTGTTCAGCTCTGGCCGCCGGCCAGCTTCTCGCGCAGGGCGGCGAGCGCCTCGTCCGACGCCAGGGCGCCGGAGTTGTCGTCCGACTCCGAGGAGTACGAACCACCCGAGATGCCCGCACCGGCGTTGCCACCGGCGGCCGGGGCGGCAGCGCCCTCGGCGGCAGCGGCCTCGTCGGCCTCGCGGGACTTGATGACCTGAGCCTGGTGCTGCTCGAAACGAGCCTGCGCCTCGGCGTACTGGGTCTCCCAGGCCTCGCGCTGGGTCTCGAAGCCCTCGAGCCAGTCGTTGGTCTCGGGGTCGAAGCCCTCGGGGTAGATGTAGTTGCCCTGGTCGTCGTAGGACGCGGCCATGCCGTACAGGGTCGGGTCGAACTCGACCGAGGCCGGGTCGGCACCGAAGGACTCGTTGGCCTGCTTCAGCGAGAGGCTGATGCGACGACGCTCGAGGTCGATGTCGATGACCTTGACGAAGATCTCGTCGTTGACCTGGACGACCTGCTCCGGGATCTCCACGTGGCGCTCGGCCAGCTCGGAGATGTGGACCAGACCCTCGATGCCCTCGTCCACGCGGACGAACGCACCGAACGGAACCAGCTTGGTGACCTTACCCGGGACGACCTGACCGATCTGGTGGGTCCGGGCGAACTGCTGCCACGGGTCCTCCTGCGTCGCCTTCAGCGACAGGGAGACACGCTCGCGGTCCATGTCCACGTCGAGAACCTCGACGGTGACCTCCTGGCCGACCTCGACAACCTCGGACGGGTGGTCGATGTGCTTCCAGGACAGCTCGGAGACGTGCACGAGGCCGTCGACGCCACCCAGGTCCACGAAGGCACCGAAGTTGACGATCGAGGACACGACGCCCGAACGGACCTGACCCTTCTGGAGGGTCGTGAGGAAGGTCTGGCGAACCTCGGACTGGGTCTGCTCCAGCCAGGCACGGCGGGACAGGACCACGTTGTTGCGGTTCTTGTCCAGCTCGATGATCTTCGCCTCGAGCTCCTTGCCCACGTAGGGCTGGAGGTCGCGGACACGACGCATCTCGACGAGAGAGGCCGGCAGGAAGCCACGGAGGCCGATGTCGAGGATGAGACCACCCTTGACGACCTCGATGACGGTACCGGTGACGATGCCGTCCTCTTCCTTGATCTTCTCGATGGTGCCCCAGGCGCGCTCGTACTGGGCACGCTTCTTCGAGAGGATCAGGCGGCCTTCCTTGTCCTCCTTCTGGAGAACCAGGGCCTCGATCTCGTCGCCGACCTTGACGACCTCGTTCGGGTCGACGTCGTGCTTGATCGAGAGCTCGCGGCTCGGGATCACACCTTCGGTCTTGTAACCGATGTCGAGCAGGACCTCGTCCCGGTCGACCTTCACGATGACGCCGTCGACGATGTCGCCGTCGTTGAAGTACTTGATCGTCTCGTCGATCGCGGCGAGGAAGGCTTCCTCGTTACCGATGTCGTTGACCGCAACCTGCGGGGTGGTGCTGGTGGCGGTGGTCTCGGTGCTGCTCGTCATGTGGGAAAGGGCTCCGGTTACGGACAGAAAGTCGTAGGTACTGCTACGCCGAGAGCCCGTATCGCACCAAGAAGCCGGACAGCCAATGAGACACCTGCCGCGAACGGCGGAAGCCTCGAAAACCGAGGGGACATACAACAGGTACGAGCGCGGCCTGCTCCGTCTGAGGCGCGCAGGCCCGCAGCGCAACCTTTAGCATACGGGGGCGGCCGGACAGGGTCAATGCGCGAAGCGCGCACCCGGGGCAGAACGCCTCAACTCCGGCGCCACTCATGTCCTTACGCGCCGCACCGGCGGGGTCCGCCACACGGCGGCACTGAGCGCAAACTACATCGGCGGGCGAGATGAACCAAGAGTACGAACACGAAGTCCCCCAGGACTCGGCCGAGGACGAGGCCGAGGCGACCCGGCGTGACGCGGGGGACGCGGAGAGCAGCCGGGCCAGCCGTGGCTGGTGGGACAGGAACGCCGACGAGTACCAGAGCGACCACGGCTCCTTCCTCGGCGACGACCGGTTCGTCTGGGGACCCGAAGGGCTCGACGAGGCCGAGGCGGGCCTGCTCGGGCCCGCCTCCTCCCTCAAGGGACTCGACGTCCTGGAGATCGGCGCGGGCGCGGCGCAGTGCTCCCGGTGGCTGGCGGCGCAGGGCGCGCGGCCGGTGGCCCTCGACCTCTCGCACCGGCAGCTCCAGCACGCGCTGCGGATCGGCGGGGACGTGCCGCTGGTGGAGGCCGACGCCGGGGCGCTGCCCTTCCGGGACGGCTCCTTCGACCTGGCGTGCTCGGCGTACGGCGCGGTGCCGTTCGTCGCCGACCCGGTGAGGGTGTTCCGGGAGGTGCGGCGGGTGCTGCGGCCCGGCGGCCGGTGGGTCTTCTCGGTGACGCATCCGATCCGATGGGCGTTCCCCGACGAGCCCGGACCCGAGGGCCTGTCGGTCGCGGCCTCCTATTTCGACCGCACTCCCTACGTGGAGCAGGACGAGCGGGGCCGGGCCGTGTACGTGGAGCACCACCGGACGATCGGAGACCGGGTGCGGGACGTGGTGGCCGGCGGTTTCCGCCTGGTGGACCTCGTGGAGCCGGAGTGGCCGGAGTGGAACAGCCAGGAGTGGGGCGGCTGGTCCCCGCTGCGGGGGAACCTGATCCCGGGGACGGCGATCTTCGTCTGCGAGCGCACGGAGTAGCCGTCGGACCAGCGGAACGATTGTCGTACTGATAGGTGGGCCCTGTGGACAACGGAGCCCACCTCTTCGCGTCTCGTACGAGACTGAACGCGTGATCCGAAACGACGCACTCGACCGTCTCCCCGTCCGCCATGCCGTCCCCGAACTGCTCGCCGCGCTCGACCGGCGCGGTACGGCCGTGCTGTCCGCACCTCCCGGTACCGGCAAGACGACGCTGGTGCCGCTCGCGCTCGCGGGTCTCATAGGGGACGGACCACGGCGGCGGGTCCTGGTGGCCGAGCCGCGCCGGATGGCGGTGCGGGCCGCGGCCCGGCGGATGGCGTGGCTGCTCGGCGAGGAGGTCGGGGGCACGGTCGGCTTCTCCGTGCGCGGCGAGCGGCGGACCGGTCCCGCGACCCGGGTCGAGGTGGTGACCACGGGCATCCTGCTCCAGCGGCTCCAGCGCGACCCGGAGCTGGCGGGCGTGGACGTGGTCCTGCTCGACGAGTGCCACGAGCGGCACCTGGACGCCGACACGGCGATGGCCTTCCTCGTGGACGTACGGGCCACCCTGCGCCCGGAGCTGAAGCTGATCGCCGCGTCGGCGACGAGCGACGCGGCGGCATGGGCCGATCTCCTCACGGTCCTGGACGGGACCGGTCCGGCCCCGGTGGTGTGGAGCAAGGGTGAGGGTCACAGTTGCCGGGTCTTCTTCGCGGCGCCTCCCGCGGGCGTCCGGCCGGCCCACGGCACCTGGGTGGACCCGGCGCTGCTGCGGCACGTCGCCGCGACCGTCCGGCTCGCGATGGAGCGGCACGAGGGGGACGTCCTCTGCTTCCTGCCGGGTACGGGGGAGATCGCGCGGACGGCCGGGATGCTGGCCGGTGTCGACGCGGAGGTGCTCCAGCTGCACGGGCGGGCCCCGGCGGCGGTGCAGGACGCGGTGCTGCGCGGTTCGGAGCCGGGCGGGCGGCGCCGGGTGGTCCTCGCGACCTCGGTGGCGGAGTCCAGCCTGACGGTGCCGGGGGTGCGGATCGTCGTGGACTCGGGGCTCGCCCGGGAGCCGCGCACGGACCACGCCCGGGGGCTCGGTTCGCTGGCGACGGTGACGGTCTCCGAGGCGACGGCGACCCAGCGCCTCGGCCGGGCCGGCCGGGAGGCCTTCGGCTTCGTGTACCGCTGCTGGCCGGAGGCGAGCGACGGGGGCAGGCCCCGTTTCCCGTCCCCGGAGATCAAGGTCGCCGATCTCGCGGACTTCGCCCTGCGGGTCGCCTGCTGGGGCGATCCGACGGCGGAAGGGCTCGCGCTGCTCGACGCGCCTCCCGCCGGGGCGATGGCGGCGGCCCGCTCGGTCCTCGGCTCGATCGGGGCCGTGGACGCGGCCGGCCGGGCCACGGACCGGGGGGTACGCATGTCGAGGCTCGGGCTCCATCCCCGGCTCGGCCGCGCCCTTCTGGACGGTGCGCCGGAGGTCGGGGTGCGGCGGGCCGCGGAGGTGGTGGCGCTGCTCAGCGAGGAGCCGCCGCGCGATTACGGGGACGATCTGACGGCGGCCTGGCGTGCGGCCCGTCGGGGCTCCGACGGGTACGGCGCCCGGTGGAAGGCGGAGGCACGCCGGCTGGAGCGGTCGGCGGCCGGGTCGGTGGGCGGCGGGGACTCCGGGGCGGGGACCGGCCCGGGGGCGCGTGAGGACGCGCTGGCCGGGGGTGGCCGGGTGGTGGGCGAGGACGCGGTGGCCGGCCTCGTGACGGCGCTGGCCTTTCCCGAGCGGGTGGCCAGGGCCCGGGAGCAGGAGGGTTATCTGATGGTGTCGGGGAGCGGGGCCAGGCTCGCCGAGGGCTCCGGTCTGCGCGCCACCCCGTGGCTGGCCGTGGCGGTGGCGGACCGTACGGCGCGGGACGCCACGGCACGGGTGCGGCTGGCCGCCGTGGTGGACGAGGACATGGCGCGGCGGGCGGCGGGTCATCTGCGGTCCACCGGTGAGGAGGTCCGGTGGGAGGACGGGGACGTGGTCGCGCGCTCGGTGGACCGGCTGGGCGCGGTCGAGCTGGCGGTCCGGCCGCTCGGTGCCGGGGCCGATCCCGCGCTCGTACGGGAGGCGCTGGTCGACGGCCTGCGGCGGGAGGGGCTCGGGCTTCTGCGGTGGAGCCGGGAGGCGGGGGAGCTGCGTGAGCGGCTCGCCTTCCTGCACCGGGAGCTGGGGGAACCCTGGCCGGACATGGCGGACGGGGCGCTGGTCCACCGCGCCGGGGAGTGGCTGGAGCCGGAGCTGTCGCGGGCCGGGCGGCGGGCGGATCTGGGGCGGATCGACGCGGGAGAGGCCCTGCGACGGCTGTTGCCGTGGGCGTCGGGCGAGGCGGGCCGGCTGGGAGAGCTGGCGCCCGAGCGGATCGAGGTGCCGAGCGGATCGCGGATCCGGGTCGACTACGGGGGCGGGCGGCCGGTGCTCGCGGTGAAGCTGCAGGAGATGTTCGAGCTCGCCGAGACGCCTCGGGTGGCGGGTGTTCCGGTGCTCGTCCATCTCCTCTCCCCCGCCGGGCGGCCGGCGGCCGTGACCGCCGATCTGGCGTCGTTCTGGCGGGACGGCTACCGGGCGGTGCGGGCGGAGCTGAGGGGGCGGTACCCGAAGCACCCGTGGCCGGAGGACCCGGCCGCGGCGGAGCCGACCCGGCACACGAGCGCGCGGCTCAGACGGGAGGGGTGACCGGGGCGTCGACCGGTACCGGGCGCGGGTGGCGGGAGCGGGCCTCCAGCCAGAGGGCGAGGGCGAGGAGGAGCAGTGCCAGGAGGGTGAGGCTCCACGGGAGGTAGGAGACGAGCAGGAGAACCGTGAGGCGGTTGGAGGAGACCATCTCGCCGACGCTCTCGATGTAGTCCTCGCGCATCTTCACGTGCCCCTCGAAGACGGTGAGGGTGTCCCGGCCCATCAGCGCCCCGGCGTTGCGGAGCTCCTCCTTGTGGATCTCCTCGCCGTTGACGGGGGCGCCGGTGACCGGCTCGATCCAGAACATCCGCTTGGTCGTGTACCAGCGGGTGAGACCGGAGTCGGCGATGACCTCCGGGGGAATCTTGATCGGCATGGTCTTGGGCATGGGGACCCTGGTCCACGGGATGGTCTGCTCGAAGTAGTAGACCTCCAGGCCGCGGAAGGTGCGGGTGCCCTTGTAGTGGATGGGGGCGGAGGTCCGGGTCTGGGCGTCGAAGTACTGGTAGTCGCGCTTCTCGGTGAGGAAGGGCCACTTGAACTCGACGCCCTCGCGCCGCACCGGGTCGCCGTCGACGGACTCGCCGGTGGCGTGGACGGGGTCCTGGGTGTGGGCGTCGAAGATGTACCGCTCGGGGATCCGGGAGACCATCTTGCCGTCGGGGCCCGTGATGTGGGCGAGGGCGTCCCAGACGACCACGTCGCGTCCGGCGTCGCGTTCGATGCGCCGCGACTCCTCCACGTTGCCCTTGAGGGTCTGGATGATCGTGATCTTGTCGACCTTCACGGGGCGGAGCGTGGAGTAGTCGAGGAGGATCGCGGGCTTCGCCTCCAGGACGGTCTCCTGGTACTGGTTCGGCGGAATCTTCGCCAGCCGGGGGAAGGCGTACCAGCGCAGGGTCGGGGCCATCGCGGCGCAGAAGACGGCGAGGGCGAGGAGGACGAGGGCGGCTCGGCGGCGCACGGTCGCCCCCTTTACTTCTTGGGGCCGGGGTCGGCGGTCAGCAGGGGCTTGGGCGAGGTGGGTCCGTCGGGCGGCAGATCGACCACGGAGACGAGGAGGACGAAGAGGAGGACTGGGGCGAGTCCGATGGCGGCGGCGACGAGGGCGCGCATGGTCGGCCTCCCGGGATGCGATCTGATAGGGCGTCAGGGCGGGGGCACCGTAGCAACGCGACCGCGAGATGAGAACACGTTGCACCACGGCGCCGTCGGTCCCGGGGAACGCGGAGCGCCGCCCCTCCGTCCGGTGGGGACGGTGGGGCGGCGCGGAAGGACGCGGCGCGGAGGCGCGGTCGGGTCAGGCCGAGGGCGAGGAGGAGGCCTCGGGCGAGGTGCTGCCGGAAGGTGTCGGATCCGGGGTCGACTCCGGCGTCGGCGTCGAGGTCGGGGCGGGCTCGGTGACCGTCAGCCCGACCTCCGTGCTGCCGCCGCCGGGCGCGGTCAGGCGGATCACGTACTCGCCCGCCTTGTCACCCGCGAAGAGCTCGGGAAGCTCGATCAGGCCGTTCGCGTCGGTCTTGACGACCACCCTGCGGACGCCGTCCTTGAAGTACGGGCCGTCGGTGCTCTCGGCGCCCGTCGCCGGGGCGACGATCACGGCGGTGACGAGTACACCGGGAGCGAGCGCGCCCTTGTCGGTGGCCTTCACCTGCACCTTCGGGGTGAAGGCGGTGCCGGTGGTGGCCGACAGGGGGTCACCGGCGACGCGGGCGAGGGTGTCCGCCTGCCGCTCGGTGACGGTCGCGGCGAACTCGGCCGGGCCCAGGGTGCGGCCCACGACGGTGGCCCTGACCGTGAACGACCCGGCCTTCTCGCCCGCACGCAGCGCGGGGGCGTGGGCGAGACCGCTCGAACCGGTGGTCACGGTGGCGGTCTTCGCGCCGCTGGAGAAGACGGTGTCGGTGGCGCCGATGACCTCGAAGCGGATGCTCACGCCGGCGACCGGCGTGCCCGAGGCGTCGAGGGCGGCGACCCCCGGGGCGTGGGCGAAGGTGCTCTCGGTGACCGTGGTGAGCGGCCGCTCGGTCGAAAGGGGCGCGAGGCGCGCGACCTTGACGGCGGGCGGCACGGTGGGCGGCTTCGTCGGCGGGGTGACCGGCGGCGTCGTCGGGGCGGTCGGGGTGGTCGGCTTCGGTGTCGTCGGCGTCGGGGTCGGGGTGACCTTCGACGGCCCGCCCGGCGGCGTCGGCTTCGGGTCGCCCGGCTCGGAGGGCCTGGGAGCGGGCGACGTCGGGAAGGGCGAGAGCGGCGAGGTGGGAAGGGTGCCCGACCCGCGGTTGTCGCTCCGGTCGACCGGCAGCACTCCCGTGCCGTCCGGGACCTGGTGGGTGCCGCGCTGGTAGTACTCGAACCACGACAGGACCGTGTTCAGGTACTCCCGCGACTGGTTGTAGCTGAGGACCGCCCGGTCGAGGTCGGCCTTGAGCGCGAGGTTGCGGTCGTGGGCGCAGAGGTAGAGACCGGCGGCCTGCGCGGCGTCGTAGATGTTGTTCGGGTCCTTCTTCCCGTCGCTGTTGGCGTCCTGGCCCCAGGTGGCCCAGGTGGACGGGATGAACTGCATCGGGCCGACGGCGCGGTCGTGGACGGAGTCGCCGTCGTAGGCGCCACGGTCCGTGTCCGAGATGTTGGCGAATCCCACGCCGTTGAGGGCCGGGCCGAGAATCGGCGAGAAGGTCGTGCCGTTGGCGTCGACCCGGCCGCCGCGGGCCTGCCCGGACTCGACCTTGCCGATGCCGGCGAGCAGCTGCCAGGGCAGGTTGCAGCCGGGGTCGGTCGAGCGGATCGACTGTTCGGCGCGCTTGTAGGCGGCGAGCACGGACGCGGGTATGCCGGCCTCCGCCGGCCCCGTGATCACCGGCAGGGCGGTGGTCGTCCCGGGCTTGTTCGGCGTGTTCAGCGGAGGCAGCTCGGTGTAGTACGGCGAATCGCCCGTGGCGGAGTGGGCGCCGTCCGGTGACGCCGTGTCCCCGGCGCCGATGGCGCGGTCGCCGCCGGCGTTGTCCGTGGACGGCGGAGCCGTCTCCGGCGCCTGCGAGGCGGCGAGCGCGGCGACCGCCGCGGCCACCACCGCACCGCTGGTGGCTCCCTTGCGCAGCCTGCGGCCCAAGTGCGCTGACATGTCGGCGGTCCCTCCCCCTCGACTGTGGCCCACGCTCCCCGCGTCAGACCTCAGGCGACCCTATGTCACCCCCGCCACGCCCCGCACCGGCGCCTGACCGTGCTTCACGCTTTCGTCACCTCTCGGCCGCTTCCCGACCAGGAGCGGACGGGAACCGAGCGGAACGTCGTGCCCCTCTTGCACTGCGGCCGATGCCACACTCCGGCCGTCATCACCGGAACCTGGGGGAACTCCCGTTGCCGTTCACACTGAGCCATGCCGCCGCCGTGCTGCCCGGATTGCGCCGGAACGGGACCGCGCGCGGACCACTGGTCGCGTCCGCTCTCGTCGCGGGCTCCTTCGCGCCCGACATGACCTATTTCGCCGCCACGGCGTTCCCCGGGGCGATGGTCCTCGGGGACGCCACCCACTCCCCCGTCGGGATCGTCACCGCCGACGTGCTCATCACCGCCGCGCTCGTGGCCCTGTGGCTGACCGTGCGCGAGCCGCTCGTGGCGCTGCTGCCCGCCCGGTGGCGCGGACGGGTGTACGGGCTCGTGCGAGGCCGCCCCTGGAGCGACCGCCACCCGGCCGTGCTCGCCGGATGGTTCGGCATCTCGGCGGTCATCGGCGCGACGACCCACGTGGTGTGGGACTCCTTCACCCACATCGACCGCTGGGGCACCCGGGCGATCCCGTTCCTCGGCGACGTCGTGGCCGGGTTCCCGGTCTATCTCTACGCGCAGTACGGGGGTTCGGCCCTGGCCCTGGGACTTCTGGGCTGGTTCGCCGTGCGGGCGCTGCGCTCCGCCGACCGGGAGGTGGAACTGCCGGCCCGGGTGCCGGTCCCGGGACGGCGCGGACGGCTGCTCGCGGCCTGGCTGATCGGTGGCTGCGTCCTCGCCGGGATCGCCCACCGGGTGCTGCGCTGGGCCGCGTACTGGGGCTGGGACCGGATCGAGACGCCCCTCGACGTCATACCGACGGCCTGCTTCGGGGCCGGTGCGGGCCTCGCCGTCGGGCTCGTGCTGTACGGGACGGTGGCGCGGCTGCGGGGAGCGCAGCCCGCTCCGGCCCCGAGGACCCCGGAGGCCCCGGCCGGCCCTTTCCCGGCGACGGAAGGGAAGGACCGGGGTCCTCGTACGGCGCGCTCCCGTCAGGAATCCCGCTGATCCCCTCCGGCACGGTGAAGCCGCGGGCCGCCGCGCCGCCGGAGAGGCCGCGGTGGACGGCGGCGGAGATCCTCTCCAGGGTGCGGACGCCGTACCGCATGGTGGGGTTGCCGTGGCTGAGGAGAGCGATCCGGTAGTCGCTCTCGGCGGCGGTCCCGGTGGCGCTCCCCTTTCCCTTGACGGGAGCGGTCGGCCGGACGATGCCGACGCTGTGGACGCGCCAGGCGTGGGTGGCGCGGGACAGCCAGCCGTTCTTGAGGTGGACCTTGACCCTACGGGGCGCGCCGGCCGAGACGCCCCAGGCCTGGTCGGAGACGACCTGGCCCATCAGGTTCAGCGCCTCGGCGTGGCGGGAGACCGCGGCCAGCAGGGCCAGTTGGTCCCGGGCGGTGGTACGGGTGAGGCCCCAGTAGCCGTCATGACCGAGGACGGTGTCCTGGGCGCCGGCCTCACGGAGGACCCTGTTCAGCCGGGCACGGGACAGCCCCTCCCACAGGGCGCCGGCGGCGGTGTTGTCGGAGCGGGTGATCATCAGCCTCATCCGCTGGGCCTCCAGCCGGGTGGGCGCCCGGCCGAGCTCCTCGGCGCGCCCGAGCACCGCCTGCATGATGAGCACCTTGGCGATGCTGGCCGAGTCGTACACCCGGGTGTCGCCGAGCCGGCAGCGCAGTCCGCGCCGGGGGTCGTGGACGGCGACCGAGACCGTGCCGTCACGGTCCTTGAGGACGGCCGCGATGTCCTGGGACAGCCGGGCGGCGAGGGCGGGCTCGCGGGTGGAGGCGCAGAGTGCGGGGGCCCCGTGTGCCTCGGCGGGCCAGGCGGTGCCGGACGCCCCGAGGAGGGCGCCGAGAAGCGCCCAGACCCGGAGGCGGGAGCGACGGCTCGTGATCATGCTCCCCAGTCTCGGGAGCGGGGGCGCGGGCGCGCGCCTCGAGTGGTCCACCTGGCGCACCCTGGTGACCGGTGCGGAGCCCGCGGGTATGGGCACCCGCTCCGGCGCCGCACACCGGGGTGCGGGTTCGGGCGCGGATGCCTGGGCCCGGCAGGGGGCGCCGTCCCGTTGTGCCCACCCTTCCCCAAGCTCTCGACTTCGCTCGAGCAGGAGGGACCCCCATCGCCCCAGCGGAACAGATGCCCACAACGGGGTGGGCGGCGGCAGGTTGGGCGCACCCGCCGCCGTGACGCGTCAGTGCGCCGCCGAGTCCCAGTCGGGGCCCACGCCCACCGAGACGTCGAGCGGGGCGCGGAGGTCGGCCGCCGCGGACATCTGCTCGCGGACCAGGGCCTCGACCCGCTCGCGCTCGCCGGGGGCGAGTTCGAGCACGATTTCGTCATGGACCTGGAGGAGCATCCGGGAGGCGAGGCCCGCCTCCGTCAGCGCCCGGTCGACGCCCAGCATGGCGACCTTCACGATGTCGGCGGCCGTGCCCTGGATGGGAGCGTTGAGCGCCATCCGCTCCGCGGACTCGCGGCGCTGCCGGTTGTCGCTGTTGAGGTCGGGCAGGTAACGGCGACGGCCCAGCATCGTCTCGGTGTACCCGGTGGCACGGGCCTCGTCGACGACCCGGCGCAGATAGTCCCGCACCCCGCCGAACCGCTCGAAGTAGGTGTCCATCAGACCGCGGGCCTCGCCCGGGTCGATGTTCAGCTGCTGCGCGAGGCCGAACGCGGACAGGCCGTACGCCAGGCCGTACGACATGGCCTTGATCTTGCGGCGCATCTCGGCGTCGACGGCGGACCGCTCGACGCCGAACACCTGGGACGCGACGGTGGTGTGCAGGTCCTCGCCGGAGGTGAAGGCCTCGATGAGGCCCTCGTCCTCGGAGAGGTGGGCCATGACGCGCAGCTCGATCTGACTGTAGTCGGCTGTCATGAGGGCCTCGAAGCCCTCGCCGACCACGAAGCCGTGCCGGATGGCCCGGCCCTCGTCCGTCCGCACCGGCACGTTCTGCAGGTTCGGGTCGGTGGAGGAGAGGCGACCGGTGGCGGCGACGGTCTGGCTGAAGGTCGTGTGGATCCGGCCGTCGGCGGCGACGGTCTTGATCAGGCCCTCGACGGTGGACCGGAGCCGGGCCTGCTCGCGGTGACGGAGCATGATCACGGGCAGCTCGTGCTCGGTCTGCGCGGCCAGCCACGCGAGCGCGTCGGCGTCGGTGGTGTATCCGGTCTTGGTCTTCTTGGTCTTCGGCAGGTTCAGCTCGCCGAAGAAGACCTCCTGGAGCTGCTTGGGCGAGCCGAGGTTGAACTCGTGGCCCACGGAGGCGTGCGCCTCCTTCACCGCCTGCTGCACCGCCCCGGCGAACTGCTGCTCCATCGCCTCCAGGTGGTCCCGGTCGGCGGCGATGCCGTGCCGCTCCAGACGGGCGAGGAGCGCCGAGGTGGGCAGCTCGACCTGGTGGAGGAGCTCGCGGGCCCCGACCTCGCCCAGCCGCTCGTCGAAGGCGGCGGCGAGGTCGAGGACGGCCCGCGCCTGGGTCATCAGGGCCTCGGCCTCGGCGGTGTCGTCCACGCCGAAGGCGAGCTGTCCGTCGGCGGCGGCCGCCGGGGCGAGCTCGCGTCCCAGGTACTCGACGGAGAGCGCGTCGAGGGCGAAGGAGCGCCGGCCGGGCTTGACGAGGTAGGCGGCGAGGGCCGTGTCCATGGTGACGCCCGCGACGCTCCAGCCGTGCTCGGGGAAGACCCGCATGGCGCCCTTGGCGTTGTGCATGACCTTGGGGCGGTCGGGGTCGGAGATCCACGCGGCCCAGGCCCGCTCGTCGGCCTCGTCGAGGACGCTGGGATCGAACCAGGCCGCGGCGCCTCCGGCGGCGGCCAGGGCGACCTCGCTCACGTTCCCCGTGCCGAGGGCCCAGCTGTCGACGGTGGCGATGCCCAGGGGCTCGGTGCCGTGCTCGGCGAGCCAGGGGGCGAGCTCGCCGGAGCCGAGGACGGTGCCGTCGAGCTCCACGCCGGCGGCGGGGGCCGGGGCGGCTTCCTCCGCGGCACCCGGGTCGACGGCGAGGAGCCGCTCGCGCAGCGAGGGGTTGCGGATCTCCAGGGTGTCGAGGACGAGGGCGACGGCCGTGCGGTCGTACGGCTCGCGGGCGAGGTCCGTGACGGTCCTCGGCAGCTCGACGTCCCGGACCATCTCGGTCAGGCGGCGGTTGAGCTTGATCGACTCCAGGTGGTCCCGGAGGTTCTGCCCGGCCACGCCCTTGACCTCGTCGGCGCGCTCGACGAGTTCGGCGAAGGAGCCGAACTGGTTGATCCACTTGGCGGCGGTCTTCTCGCCGACCTTGGGGATGCCCGGGAGGTTGTCGGACGGGTCGCCGCGCAGGGCGGCGAAGTCGGGGTACTGCGAGGGGCTCAGGCCGTACTTCTCCTGGACCTTCTCCGGGGTGAAGCGGGTGAGCTCGGAGACGCCCTTGGTCGGGTACAGCACGGTGGTGCGATCGGAGACCAGCTGGAAGGAGTCCCGGTCGCCGGTGACGATCAGCACGTCGAAGCCCTCGGCCTCGGCCTGGGTGGCCAGGGTCGCGATGACGTCGTCCGCCTCGAAGCCGTCGACGGCGAAGCGCGGGGCGTTCATCGCGTCGAGGAGCTCGCCGATCAGCTCGACCTGCCCCTTGAACTCGTCCGGGGTCTTCGAGCGGTTCGCCTTGTACTCCGGGAACTCCTCGGACCGCCAGGTCTTGCGGGACACGTCGAAGGCGACCGCGAAGTGCGTGGGCGACTCGTCGCGGAGCGTGTTCGCCAGCATCGAGGCGAAACCGTAGATCGCGTTCGTCGGCTGCCCGGTCGCGGTGGTGAAGTTCTCCACGGGCAACGCGAAGAACGCCCGGTACGCGAGCGAGTGCCCGTCCATGAGGAGCAGGCGGGGGCGGGTGTCTGCGGGGTTCTTCGATGCTGTCTCGGCCACATGACGATCCTGCCACGTACCGCTGACATTCCCGTCCACGCCGGCGGAGACGCCGGACTGTCGGCGCCACGTGACAGGATCGAAGACGCACGCCACAGGATTACCGCTCAAGGGAGAGCGCGATGGTCAGCAAGCCGCCGGTCGGTGACCCGGTCCAGGACGCACCGCGGGTCACGCCGCCGCAGCACTCCGCCGCGGGCCTGCCCGCCGTCGGACACACCCTGCGGATCGCCCAGGAGCAGATGGGGACGCTCCGCACGGCACGCACCCTCCTGAAGCTCAACCAGAAGGACGGCTTCGACTGTCCCGGCTGCGCCTGGCCCGAGGCGGACAAGCGGCACGTGGCGGAGTTCTGCGAGAACGGGGCGAAGGCCGTCGCCGAGGAGGCGACGCTGCGCCGGGTGACCCCGGAGTTCTTCGCCGCGCACCCGGTGGCGGACCTGGCGACCCGCAGCGGGTACTGGCTCGGCCAGCAGGGCCGGATCACCCAGCCGATGCTGCTCGCGGAGGGCGGCGAGCGGTACGAGCCGGTGACCTGGGAGCGTGCCTTCGCGATCATCGCCGAGGAGCTCCGGGCGCTCGGCTCCCCCGACGAGGCGCTCTTCTACACCTCGGGCCGGACGAGCAACGAGGCGGCGTTCCTGCTCCAGCTCTTCGCCCGCGAGTTCGGCACGAACAACCTGCCGGACTGTTCCAACATGTGCCACGAGTCCTCGGGCTCGGCCCTGACGGAGACGATCGGCATCGGCAAGGGCAGCGTCTCCCTGGAGGACCTGCACCGGGCGGACCTGATCATCGTGGCCGGTCAGAACCCCGGGACGAACCATCCGCGGATGCTCTCGGCCCTGGAGAAGGCGAAGGGGGCCGGCGCGAAGATCATCTCGGTCAATCCGCTGCCCGAGGCCGGCCTGGAGAAGTTCAAGAACCCCCAGACCCCGCAGGGCATGCTCAAGGGCGCCGCGCTGACCGACCTCTTCCTCCAGATCCGGATCGGCGGCGACCAGGCCCTCTTCCGGCTCCTCAACAAGCTGGTCCTGGAGACGCCCGGCGCGGTCGACGAGGAGTTCGTACGGGAGCACACCCACGGGTTCGAGGAGTTCGCGGCGGCGGCCGGGGAGGCCGACTGGGACGAGACGCTCGCCGCGACCGGGCTCGACCGGGCGGTGATCGAGCGGGCCCTGGAGATGGTGCTCGCCTCGGAGCGGACCGTCGTCTGCTGGGCGATGGGCCTCACCCAGCACAAGCACTCCGTGCCGACCATCCGCGAGGTGGTCAACTTCCTCCTCCTCCGCGGGAACATCGGCCGGCCCGGCGCCGGGGTCTGCCCGGTGCGCGGCCATTCCAACGTGCAGGGCGACCGCACGATGGGCATCTTCGAGCGGCCCGCGCCCGCGTTCCTCGACGCCCTGGACAAGGAGTTCGGGATCGTCTCGCCGCGCCACCACGGCTTCGACGTGGTCCGTTCGATCCGGGCGCTGCGCGACGGCGAGGCGAAGGTGTTCTTCGCGATGGGCGGCAACTTCGTCGGCGCCACCCCCGACACCGAGGTCACCGAGGCCGCCATGCGCAACGCGCGGCTGACCGTCCACGTCTCGACGAAACTGAACCGCTCGCACGCCGTCACGGGCACGCGGGCGCTGATCCTGCCCACGCTGGGCCGCACCGACAAGGACGTGCAGCGAACCGGCAAGCAGTTCGTGACGGTCGAGGACTCGATGAGCCTGGTGCACGCCTCGCGCGGCAACCTCCCGCCGGCGAGCCCGCACCTGCTGTCGGAGCCGGCGATCGTGGCCCGGATGGCCCGCGCCGTCCTGGGCACCGGATCGGCCACGCCCTGGGAGGAGTTCGAGGCGGACTACGCCACGATCCGGGACCGCATCGGCCGCGTGGTGCCCGGCTTCCAGGACTTCAACGCGCGTCTCGCGGCGAACCCCGGCGGCTTCGCGCTGCCGCACGGCCCGCGTGACGAGCGCCGCTTCCCCACGAAGACCGGCAAGGCGAACTTCACGGCGGCGCCGGTCGAGTACCCGAAGGTGCCGGAGGGCCGGCTGCTGCTCCAGACGCTGCGCTCGCACGACCAGTACAACACCACGATCTACGGACTCGACGACCGCTACCGGGGCATCAAGGGGGGCCGCAGGGTCGTCCTGGTCCATCCCGAGGACGCGGTGGCGCTCGGCTTCGCCGACGGGGCGTACGCGGACCTGGTGAGCGAGTGGACGGACGGCAGCGAGCGGCGGGCGCCCGGCTTCCGGGTGGTGCACTACCCGACGACCCGGGGATGCGCGGCCGCCTACTACCCGGAGACGAACGTCCTCGTACCGCTGGAGTCGACGGCGGACGTCAGCAACACCCCCGCGAGCAAGTCCGTGATCGTGCGTCTGGAAGAATCCGCTTCCGCCTAAGCGTTTGCTCAGGCAGCTCAGGAAGATCAGCCGTACGAAGACGAACGGAGTCGGGCCATGGGTGAACAGCAGCACGTGAAGTTCCCGCAGGAGGTCATCGACGAGTACGCGGCGCTCGGCGTCGACCTCCCGGCCCTCTTCTCGGCCGGGCACCTCGGGAACCGGATGGGCGTCCAGATCCTGGAGGCCTCGGCCGAGCGGGTCGTCGGCACGATGCCGGTGGAGGGGAACACGCAGCCGTACGGCCTGCTGCACGGCGGCGCCTCGGCGGTGCTCGCCGAGACCCTCGGCTCGATCGGCTCGATGCTGCACGGCGGGGTCTCCAAGATCGCGGTCGGCGTCGACCTGAACTGCACCCACCACCGCGGAGCCCGCAGCGGCCTGGTGACCGGCGTGGCCACCCCGGTGCACCGCGGACGGTCCACCGCCACGTACGAGATCGTGATCACCGACGAGCAGGACAAGCGGGTCTGCTCGGCGCGGCTGACCTGCATGCTGCGCGAGATCACCACCAAGGACGCGGGCGACCTGCCGGAGGCGGGCCGCGCCGGGACCGCCTGAGGCGGGCGGCCCCTTCGGGAAGGACGGCGCGGCGCGGGAGGGGTGACCCTCCCGCGCCGCGCCGTTCGCGCACCGGCACACACGCCCCCCACCCTCCCCGCCACGCCCCCTCGCACGCCAACTCCCTTTCCTCCGAACCCTCTTGCCCCACACGGCCACAGCCGCTTCACTGGCGAACCTCCCCCACAGGAGAACACCCGATCCACTCACACACCGAGGGGTTCTTCGTGACCGCCGTTCGCACCACCTACGCGATGACCACCGTCACCGCCGCCGCCTGCGCCGCCGCCCTCGCCACCGCGATCCCGGCCACGGCGATCAACTCGTACAACGCGGCCCCCGCCCCCGAGCGCACCGAGGTCGGCGCGCTCGTCGCGACCTGGGACAACGACGACGACCCGGCGACGCCGGACCGTGTCGGCTGGGTCTGCTCCGGCACCATGATCGACGCGAACACCTTCCTGACGGCCGCGCACTGCACGACGGACTGGCCGGCGAACGTCCGCTTCTACGTCTCGCTCGACCAGGACGTCCAGGGCGGCCTGGACCGGGCGGCGGCCGCCCACCCCGGCGACCCCACCGCCCAGGCCCGCAGCGTGGCCGTCGAGGGCGCCGCCCACAGCCACCCCGCCTACCCCGGCCCCGCCTCCGACACCCATGACATCTCGGTGATCGAGCTGCCCGCCTCCGCCGTGAAGGCCCGGTGGTCCTTCACCCCGGCGACGCTCCCCCGGGCCGGCGCCCTCGACGCGCTCGGCGCACAGGGCCTGAACGACACCTCCTTCGTGGTCGCCGGTTACGGCACCGAGGAGTCGAGGCGCGGCCCGGGCGGACACACCCACCCGGGCGGCGGCGTCCGCATGAAGGCACCGGTCGCCTTCAACGCGCTCAACGACGCCTGGATCCGGCTCGCCATGACCGCGCCCCAGGGGAACGGAGGCGCCTGCTACGGCGACTCCGGCGGCCCCAACTTCGCCACGGTGAACGGAACGTTCACCCTCGTGGCCACCACGATCACCGGCGATACGCCGTGCTACGCCACCAATGTCACGTATCGACTGGACAGTCCCGGTGCGCGTGACTTCCTGAAGCCGTACGTTCAGCTTCCCTGAGGTCCACCGTCACCCTGGGTGACGGTCGTGCGCATGAGGGCCGTCCGGGGCGAAGCAGCCGTTCCGTCCGCTGAGGTTTTGGGCGCTGTCCGATATCCGGAGAGTCGGCCGAGTCCTCCGACAGGAGCAAGATTCACTCAAGCCCCTTAGCGGAACTGCACGTTCTCACTATGTGAACACCGCATTACAGCCCGCTATGCCCCGGTTTACCCCCTCGCTGCACACACTCTTTCCCCGTCGGCATAACAAGACAGTCACATCATGTCCTCGGCGCTCCCCGACCCTCCCCACCTGCGCCTAGAGTCACCGCCAGTCACCGCGCCGCCGGACGCCTTCACTGCACGGCCCGCTCCACCCGTACGGCCCGGCAACGAAAACGGCACCTCTAGCTTCACAGCTTCACGGCACCGCCTCAGCTCGAGGGGGCCGCGCCAGGGAAAGGATTTTTCGTGCGACACCGTTCACTCCTCATCCTCACCAGTGTGCTGACCACAGGTGCGCTCACCCTCACCGCTTGCGGTTCGCGCGACGACAAGGGCGGCTCCGGCGGCGACGGAAACGGTGGCGGTGGCGGCACCACGACCGTCGTCATCGGCGTCGACGCGCCCCTGACCGGCTCCCTCTCCGCCCTCGGCCAGGGCATCAAGAACTCCGCGGACCTGGCGGCCAAGACCGCCAACAAGAACAACGAGGTCCCCGGCGTCACGTTCAAGATCGAGGCCCTGGACGACCAGGCCACGCCGGCCACCGGCAAGGCCAACGCCCTCAAGCTCGTCGGCATGAAGGACGTCCTCGGCGTCGTCGGCCCCCTGAACTCCGGCGTCTCGCAGTCCATGCAGGCCGACTTCGACAAGGCCAACCTCACCCAGGTCTCCCCCGCCAACACCAACCCGTCCCTCTCCCAGGGCGACAACTGGGGCAAGGGCGAGTTCAAGCGTCCGTTCAAGACGTACTTCCGCACCGCCACCACCGACGTCATCCAGGGCAAGTTCGCCGCGAACTACCTGTTCAAGGACGCCGGCAAGAAGAAGGTCTTCGTCGTCAACGACAAGCAGACCTACGGCGCCGGCCTCGCCGCGATCTTCAGCGACGAGTTCAAGCGCCTCGGCGGCACCGTCGTCGGCACGGACTCCGTCACCGTGAAGGAGACGGACTTCTCCGCCACCGCCAACAAGGTCAAGGCCTCGGGCGCCGACTCCGTCTACTTCGGCGGCCAGTACCCCGAGGGCGGTCTGCTCTCCGACCAGATCAAGAAGGCCGGCGCCAAGATCCCCACCATGGGCGGCGACGGCATCTACGACCCCGAGTTCATCAAGGCCTCGGGCGAGGCCAACGACGGTGACCTGGCCACCTCGGTCGGCTACCCCGTCGAGAAGCTCCCCACCGCCAAGAAGTTCATCGAGGACTACAAGGCCGGCGGCTACAAGGACGCGTACGCGGCCTACGGCGGCTACTCCTACGACGCCGCCTGGTCCATCATCCAGGCCGTCAAGGCCGTCGTCGCCGCCAACAACGGCAAGCTGCCCGACGACGCCCGCGCCAAGGTCACCGAGGCCATGGCCAAGGTCTCCTTCGAAGGCGTGACCGGCTCGGTCGCCTTCGACCAGTACGGCGACACCACCAACAAGCAGCTCACCGTCTACCAGGTCAAGAACGGCGCCTGGACCGACGTCAAGTCCGAGACCTTCAAGGACTGACCCCCTCCGGGCCCAGCCCGGAAACCGCACCACACGAACCAAGCCGCGCGAGGGCGCAAACAGCGCCCTCGCGCGGTGTCATATCCGACACGCTCATCGGAGGCCCTGCGGTGAACGAACTGCCGCAACAGCTGGCCGACGGCCTTGCCCTGGGTGCCCTTTACGGGCTCATAGCCATTGGCTACACAATGGTCTACGGCATCGTCCAGCTCATCAACTTCGCCCATGGCGAGATCTTCATGATCGGGGGCTTCGGCGCCCTCACGGCGTACACGATCCTCCCCGACGGCACCGCACTGGCCATCGCCATCCCGGTGATGCTGGTCGGCGGCGCACTGGTCTCCGTGGCCGTGGCCACCGCTGCCGAGCGCTTCGCCTACCGCCCCCTGCGCGGCGCGCCCCGCCTCGCCCCGCTGATCACGGCGATCGGCCTCTCGATCGTCCTCCAGCAGCTCGTCTGGGGCTTCTACCCCGGTGCCAAAAGCCCCGTGAAGTTCCCCGAGTTCAAGGGCGACAGCTTCCAGATCTTCGAGCACCTGGCCATCTCCCGCGCCGACGCGTTCGTCCTCGTCGCCGCCCCCGCGTGCATGCTCGCCCTCGGCATCTTCGTCTCGAAGAGCCGCAGCGGCCGCGCCATGCAGGCAACGGCACAGGACCCGGACACCGCCAAGCTCATGGGCATCAACACCGACCGCATCATCGTGATGGCCTTCGCCATCGGCGCCGCGTTCGCCGCGGTCGCCGCGGTCGCCGAGGGCCTCGACAAGGGCCAGATCCGCTTCGAGATGGGCTTCCTGCTCGGCCTCAAGGCGTTCACCGCCGCCGTACTCGGAGGCATCGGCAACATCTACGGCGCCATGATCGGCGGCGTGGTGCTCGGTCTCGCGGAAACCCTCTCCATCGCCTACGTCGAACACATCCCCGGGATGGCCCAGTTCGGCGGCGGTGCCTGGAAGGACATCTGGGTCTTCTCCCTCCTCATCCTCGTGCTGCTGTTCAGGCCCCAAGGCCTACTCGGACAGCGCGCAGCGGACAGGGCGTGATCGCTATGACGACCGACCTCACCACCCAGCCCGAAGAGTCCGGCACCCCGGCCGACAAGACCCGGCCCACCGGCGCGAAGGCCACCGGCCCGCTGCACTGGGCCCTCGTCGGCGGCGGCATCGCCACCCTCGCCTCGACGTTCCTCGCCTGGACGTACACCTCCGAATTCCCCGGCGACCTCACCGTCAACGGCTACCCCGGCGGCCTCCAGGTCCTCACCCTCGTCGCCGGCGCCCTGCTGACCCTGTTCGCCCTCTCCGCCCTCGGCATCAAGGGCCTCCGCTGGCTCACCCCGGCCGGCTCCACCAAGGCACTCCAGTTCCTCGCACTCGGCGCCTTCGGCACCACCTGGTACACCTTGATCGCCATCACGGTGCAGCTCGGCGGCCTGGCCCACCTGGAACCCGGCGGCTTCGTCGCCGCGGTCGCCACACTCATCCCGCTCGCAGCCTTCCTGCTCCCGGACGACACCCGCAAGCCCGCCCGGCCCAAGGAGATCCCCTCCTGGGCGGAGATCCTCATCCTCGTCGCCGCGTTCGCCATCGGCATGTACGCGGTCACCTACGGCATCTCCACCGAGTACGGCGAGCTGTTCATCGGCTACCTGCTCCTCGCGGGCTTCGGCGCGGCGGCCTTCAACAAGTCCGGCCTCATGGGCCGCGTCTCGGCAGTCGCCTCCAAGAACAGGCAGGTCGCCGCCACCGCCGCGTTCGTCGCCGCCGCCGCGTTCCCCTTCACCCAGACCACGGACACGTTCACCGTCATCGCGGTCAACATCCTGATCTTCGCGACCGTCGCACTCGGCCTCAACGTCGTCGTCGGCCTCGCAGGACTCCTGGACCTCGGTTACGTCGCGTTCCTCGGCGTCGGCGCCTACACGGCCGCCCTCGTCTCCGGCTCCACGGCCTCCGCCTTCGACATCCAGCTGCCCTTCTGGGCAGCCATGATCCTCGGCGCGATCGTCGCCCTCGTCTTCGGCGTCGTCATCGGCGCACCGACCCTGCGGCTCCACGGCGACTACCTCGCCATCGTGACGCTCGGCTTCGGTGAGATCTTCCGCATCACCGTCAACAACATGGACGGCGACAACGGACCCCAGATCACCAACGGCCCGAACGGCATCCCGAACATCCCCGCGCTGAACCTCTTCGGCTACGACTTCGGCCAGACCCACACCATCCTCGGCGTCGAGATCAGCTCCTACGCCAACTACTACCTGCTCATGCTGCTGGTGATGGTGTTCGTCGTCCTGGTCTTCAGCCGGGCACAGGACTCCCGCATCGGCCGCGCCTGGGTCGCCATCCGCGAGGACGAGACCGCCGCCACCGCCATGGGCATCAACGGCTTCCGGGTCAAGCTCATCGCCTTCGCCCTCGGCGCCACCCTCGCCGGCGTCGCCGGCACCGTCCAGGCCCACTTCCAGGGCACGGTCCTCCCCGAGATGTACGTGTTCGCCGGCCCCGTCGCCCCGAACTCCGCATTCCTCCTGGCAGCCGTGATCCTCGGCGGCATGGGCACCATCCGCGGCCCCCTCCTCGGCGCCGCACTGCTCTTCCTGATCCCCGAGAAGCTGGCCTTCCTCAAGGACTACCAGCTGCTCGCCTTCGGCCTCGCACTCATCCTCCTGATGCGCTTCCGCCCGGAGGGACTCATCCCCAACCGGCGCGCCCAGCTGGAGTACCACGAGCACGACGAGGACGCCGGCAACCTGGACGTACCGGAGCAGCGGCCCGCCGCCGACCCCATCGTCGGAACCTCGAAGGCGGGTGCGTGAACGCCATGACCACGACCACCACGGCCACGGCCGCCACCGTCCTCGACGCCAGCGGCGTCACCATGCGCTTCGGCGGCCTCACCGCCGTACGCGGAGTGGACCTCACCGTCCGCGAAGGCGAGATCGTCGGCCTCATCGGCCCCAACGGCGCCGGCAAGACGACCTTCTTCAACTGCCTCACCGGCCTGTACGTCCCCACCGAAGGCCAGGTCAGCTACAAGGGAACGGTCCTCCCGCCCAAGCCCCACCTGGTCACCAAGGCCGGCATCGCCCGCACCTTCCAGAACATCCGCCTCTTCTCCAACATGACGGTCCTGGAGAACGTCCTCGTCGGACGCCACACCCGGACCAAGGAGGGCCTCTGGTCCGCGCTGCTGCGCGGACCCGGCTTCAAGAAGGCCGAAGCCGCCTCCCACGACCGGGCCATGGAACTCCTCGAGTTCGTCGGCCTGGCCGCCAAGGCGGACCACCTGGCACGCAACCTGCCCTACGGCGAACAGCGCAAGCTGGAAATCGCCCGCGCACTCGCCAGCGACCCCGGCCTCCTCCTCCTCGACGAGCCGACCGCCGGCATGAACCAGAGCGAGACCCGCACCACCGAGGAACTCGTCTTCGCCATCCGCGACCGCGGCATCGCCGTCCTCGTCATCGAGCACGACATGAAGTTCATCTTCAAGCTGTGCGACCGAGTGGCCGTCCTCGTCCAGGGCGAGAAGCTCGTCGAAGGCACCGCCGAAGTCGTCCAGGGCGACGAACGAGTCGTCGCCGCCTACCTGGGCACGCCCTTCGAAGGCGCGCCCGGCGCGGAAGAAGCCGCCGAGGTCGAGGCCGCCGAGGCACACGCGGCCGAGGCGACGGACGAAACGACCGCCGACGCCGACTCCGACGCTCCGGCCGAGGACGAGGCCGACGACGCCGACGACGACGGCCCGGCCGCCCCGACGACCGAGGACGCGGCCGAGACCGCAGACACGGACACGGACGCGGACGCGACCGAGGCCAAGGCCAAGGACGCGGACAGCACCACCGAAGGAGACTCCAAGTGACCACACTCCTCGAAGTCGAGGACCTCAAGGTCGCCTACGGCAAGATCGAAGCCGTCAAGGGCATCTCCTTCACCGTGAAGACCGGCCAGGTCGTCAGCCTCATCGGCACCAACGGCGCGGGCAAGACCACCACCCTGCGCACCCTCTCGGGACTGATCAAGCCCACCAGCGGCACCATCACCTTCGACGGCCAGGTGCTCAACGGCATCCCCGCCCACAAGGTGGTCTCGCTGGGCCTGGCCCACTCCCCCGAGGGCCGGCACATCTTCCCCAAGCTGACCATCGCCGAGAACCTCCAGCTGGGCGCCTTCCTCCGCAAGGACAAGGACGGCATCGAGAAGGACATCCAGAAGTCCTACGACCTCTTCCCCATCCTGGGCGAGCGCCGCAAGCAGGCCGCGGGCACCCTCTCCGGCGGTGAGCAGCAGATGCTGGCCATGGGCAGGGCACTCATGTCCCGACCCAAGCTGCTGATGCTCGACGAGCCCTCCATGGGCCTCTCCCCGATCATGATGCAGAAGATCATGGAGACCATCGCGACCCTCAAGTCCGAGGGCATGACCATCCTGCTCATCGAGCAGAACGCGCAGGCCGCGCTCTCGCTCGCGGACCAGGGCTACGTCCTCGAGGTCGGCAAGATCAAACTGTCCGGCACCGGTCAGGACCTGCTCCACGACGACGAGGTCCGCAAGACCTACCTCGGCGAGGAGTAAGACACCCCCGCAGACAAGAAGGCCCGCCCCACAGCGACGTGGAGCGGGCCTTCTTCTGTACGGATGTACGGAGTACGGGTACGGGACTACTGCCCCTTGGCCGCCTTCTTCTCCTCGGCGTCCTCGATCACAGCCTCCGCCACCTGCTGCATCGACATACGACGGTCCATCGACGTCTTCTGGATCCAACGGAACGCCGCCGGCTCCGTCAGCCCGTACTGCGTCTGCAGGATCGACTTCGCACGGTCCACCAGCTTCCGCGTCTCCAGACGCTGGGAGAGGTCCGCGACCTCCTTCTCCAGCGCACGCAGCTCCGAGAAGCGGGACACCGCCATCTCGATGGCCGGCACCACGTCACTCTTGCTGAACGGCTTCACCAGGTACGCCATGGCACCGGCGTCCCGCGCCCGCTCGACCAGCTCCCGCTGCGAGAAGGCGGTGAGCATGAGAACCGGGGCGATGGACTCGCCGGCGATCTGCTCGGCCGCCGAGATGCCGTCCAGGACGGGCATCTTCACGTCGAGGATGACGAGGTCGGGCCGGTGCTCACGGGCGAGGTCGACGGCCGTCTTGCCGTCACCGGCCTCACCGACGACCAGGTAGCCCTCTTCCTCCAGCATCTCTTTGAGGTCGAGGCGGATGAGGGCCTCGTCCTCGGCGATGACGACACGGGTCGTCAGCGGCGGGACGTGCGACGTGTCGGCGGCGTCGTCGGCGGGCTGGGGCGACTCGGGGGCGGTCACGGGAGCTCCTCGTTGCGGGGCAGTGCGCTGCATGAAGAAGCCTACCTAGCTGCTGGCCAGACCGGTGACCGGGTACACTCCGACTGGCACCCTGCCGGGTTGGCGGAATGGCAGACGCTGATGTCTCAAACACATCTGTCCGAAAGGGCGTGCGGGTTCGAATCCCGCACCCGGCACTGGTCTCCGAAGCGGACGTTCACCTTCGCGTGAATGTCCGCTTTTTGCTGCGCACAGCGACGGATCCTTGCTCAGAGTGATCGCGTGAACTTTCACGGCACAGAAGTGCGACAGCGGGCGCTCACGCTACTGCGCGACGGCGCCAAAAACGCGGATGTGGCTCGCAAGCTCAACGTCCCAAAGGGCACCATCAGCTACTGGAAACACGAGGACCGCGCAAAGCGTGGCGAGTGCCCAGGGCGGCCCGACCCGAAATGCCCCCGCTGTGACGGGCGGGCGTTGGGCGAGGCGGCGTACGCGTACCTGCTAGGGCTCTACCTTGGCGACGGACATATCAGCCAGTACTCGTCTCACCGGGCACCAAGCCTCATGATCAGCCTCGATGACGCCTGGCCCGGGGTACAGAACGAGGCCGAGATCGCCATGCGTCGGGTGTTCCCGGACAACGCCACATGCCGCGTGCGGAGGAAAGGCTGCCACAACGTGAAGGTGTACTCACTGCATCTTGCCTGCCTTTTCCCGCAGCACGGGCCCGGGAAGAAGCACGAGCGGCTCATCGCCCTGGAGCCGTGGCAGCAAGGGATCGTGGCCGAGCACCCTTGGGAGTTCATCCGCGGCCTCATCCACTCCGACGGGTGCCGGATCACCAACTGGACCACGCGCCTCGTCGGGGGCGAGCGGAAGCGGTACGAGTACCCCCGGTACTTCTTCACCAACAAGTCCGACGACATCCGGAAGCTGTTCGGCGACGCCCTCGACAGGGTCGGTGTCGAATGGACGACCACCCGTCGCGGCACCGACCCGTTCAACATCTCCGTCGCCCGCAAGGCCTCCGTCGCGCTCATGGACCTGCACGTGGGGGCCAAGCACTGACTACGTCAGCGGGTCGCCGATGTGGTGGACCCTGACCAGGTTCGTCGAGCCCGCGACGCCCGGCGGGGAGCCGGCCGTGATGACCACGATGTCGCCCGGCCGGCAGCGGCCGATCCTGAGCAGTTCCTCGTCGACCTGGGCCACCATCGCGTCCGTCGAGTCGACGTGCGGGCCGAGGAAGGTCTCGACGCCCCACGTGAGGTTGAGCTGGGAGCGGGTGGCCGGGTCCGGGGTGAAGGCGAGGAGGGGGATCGGGGAGCGGTAGCGGGAGAGTCGTTTGACGGTGTCGCCGGACTGGGTGAAGGCGACGAGGAACTTGGCTCCGAGGAAGTCGCCCATCTCGGCGGCGGCTCGGGCGACGGCGCCGCCCTGGGTGCGGGGCTTGTTGCGGTCGGTCAGCGGGGGCAGGCCCTTGGCGAGGACGTCTTCCTCCGCGGCCTCCACGATGCGGCTCATGGTGCGGACCGTCTCGATGGGGTAGCGGCCGACGCTGGTCTCGCCGGAGAGCATGACCGCGTCGGTGCCGTCGATGACGGCGTTGGCGACGTCGCTGGCTTCGGCGCGGGTGGGGCGGGAGTTGTCGATCATCGAGTCGAGCATCTGGGTGGCGACGATGACGGGTTTGGCGTTGCGCTTGGCGAGTTTGACGGCGCGCTTCTGGACGATCGGGACTTGTTCGAGGGGCATTTCGACGCCGAGGTCGCCGCGGGCGACCATGATGCCGTCGAAGGCGGCGACGATCTCGTCGATGTTGTCGACGGCCTGGGGCTTCTCGATCTTGGCGATGACGGGGAGGCGGCGGCCTTCCTCGTCCATGATCCGGTGGACGTCGACGATGTCGCGGGCGCTGCGGACGAAGGAGAGGGCGATGACGTCGGCGCCGGTGCGGAGTGCCCAGCGGAGGTCTTCGATGTCCTTCTCGGAGAGGGCGGGGACGGAGACGGCGACGCCGGGGAGGTTGAGGCCCTTGTGGTCGGAGACCATGCCGCCCTCGACGACGAGGGTGTTGACGCGGGGTCCTTCGACGGAGGTGACTTCGAGGGTGACGCGGCCGTCGTCGACGAGGATGCGTTCGCCGGTGGTGACGTCGGTGGCGAGGCCGGGGTAGGTGGTTCCGCAGCTGTGGCGGTCGCCTTCCATGGGTTCGACGGTGATGGTGAACGCGTCGCCGCGTTCAAGGAGTACGGGGCCTTCGCGGAAGCGGCCGAGGCGGATCTTCGGGCCTTGAAGGTCGGCGAGGACGCCGACGCTGCGGCCGGTCTCGTCGGAGGCTTTGCGTACGTGCTGGTAGCGCTCTTCGTGTTCGGCGTAGGTGCCGTGGCTGAGGTTGAATCGGGCCACGTCCATTCCGGCCTCGATCAACGCCTTGATCTGGTCGTATGTTTCGGTGGCGGGCCCAAGGGTGCAGACGATTTTCGCTCGGCGCATGGGTCGAGCCTAGGGCTTACCCATCAGTAGCGAGTTGGCGTGACATGACTACTCAACAACCTTTCCGTGAAAGGCTGTTGACAAGTCTTGAATCTGTGCGGCGGGGTGCTCTGATGAGCGTTTTCGATGTTCTGGTGCCGCTCGTCTCAGAGGGTGGGCGGCCGCATGGTGAAGCGTGCGACGACCTCGGCCGTGACGGTCTGTCGTTGTGGTTCGAGGTCGAGGGGCGGGGTCTCGCCGGCGGCTTCCGCCGCGAAGGCGATGCGGTGGGTGCCGGGGAAGGCGGGGGGCATCGACATGTCGGGTCCGCCGAGTCCGGCGTCCGAGAGTTCGATGAGTGAGGTGAGGGTGGTGCCGAGTGCTTCGGCGTACGCGCGGGCTCGTCGTACGGCCTCGGTGACGGCGAGCCGTCGGGCCTCGGCGTAGGCCGGGGAGTCGGGTCGCAGTTCCCACCAGGGTCCGTCGACGCTGGTCATCTCCAGGTCGGCGAGTCGGGTGACGAGTTCTCCGAGGGCGGTGAAGTCGGTCAGTTCGGCCGTCACGCGGACCCGGCCGACGTAGGCGTGGACGCGTTCCGCGCGGCCGCGTCTGCCGAGTTCGGGGGAGATCGAGAGTCTGCCCGTCTCGAGGCGTTCGATCGTGTCTCCCTGTGCCTTGACCAGGTCGAGTACGCGGGCGTTGCGTCGGGTCAGGTCGGTGAGGGTCGCCGAGCGGTCGGTGCCGCGTGCGGAGACGGTCAGCCAGACGCGGGCGAGTTCGGGGTCGACCTCCAGGCGTCCTTCGCCTCGGACGGTCACCTGGGGCGCGTCCGGGGTCGCGTGTTCCTGTGGCATGTCCTGGCTCCTCCGTGTTCGGTGGCGAGCGTCCTCCGAACACTTTCCCACTCCGTAACCCGGGAGGTCTGTTGTCGGCGTGCCGTCTGAGCCAGAATCTACGCGCGTTGTGCGCCATGGTCGGCGCGGGCGTCACAGAACCACAAGGGGAGAGAACACATGCCGCTGAACCGCAGGACGTTTTTGGAGCGCTCGGCCGCCGCCGGGGCCGGAGTGGCCGTCGCCGGAGCCGTAGCCGTTCCCGCCGAGGCCCACGTCCCCGGCCGCCCGCGTCCGCAGAAGCGGTACTCCTTCACCGTGATGGGCACCACCGACCTGCA
Organism: Streptomyces sp. NPDC058664; assembly: GCF_042716635.1. Taxonomy (NCBI): domain Bacteria; kingdom Bacillati; phylum Actinomycetota; class Actinomycetes; order Kitasatosporales; family Streptomycetaceae; genus Streptomyces; species Streptomyces sp. NPDC058664. The sequence continues at coordinate 60,113 of NZ_JBHXRW010000002.1, forward strand.
CGGCAACGTCTTCAACTGGGACTACTTCACGGACAGGGAGTTCGACGACAAGGCGCACAACGACATCGGTCTCGCTAAGATCTCCACGCTGGTCGACCAGGTCCGTGCGGCCAAGGGCCGTCGCAACACCCTCCTGATCGACGCCGGTGACACCATCCAGGGCACGCAGCTGTCGTACTACTACGCCAAGGTCGATCCGATCACCCGGGCCGGGGGTCCTGTCCATCCGATGGCGCAGGCCATGAACGCCATCGGCTACGACGCCGCCGCGCTCGGCAACCACGAGTTCAACTACGGCATACCGGTGCTGCGGAAGTTCGAGGAGCAGTGTGACTTCCCGCTGCTCGGTGCGAACGCGCTCGACGCGAAGACCCTGCGTCCGGCTTTTCCGCCGTACAGCATGCACTGTCTGCGTACCCCGCACGGCAGGGACGTGAAGGTCGCGGTGCTGGGTCTGACCAATCCGGGCATCGCCATCTGGGACAAGGCGAACGTCACGGGGAAGATGGTCTTCCCGGGTCTGGAGGAGCAGGCCGCGAAGTGGGTGCCGAAGCTGCGGTCGATGGGTGCGGACGTGGTCGTCGTCTCGGCGCACTCGGGTTCGAGTGGTACGTCTTCGTACGGTGACCAGCTTCCGCACATCGAGAACGCGGCGGGGCTCGTCGCCGAGCAGGTGCCGGGGATCGACGCGATTCTCGTCGGTCACGCGCACACCGAGATCCCGGAGTGCCGGGTGAGGAACAAGGAGACCGGGAAGGACGTCGTCCTGTCGGAGCCGCTGAAGTGGGGTCAGCGTCTCACCCTCTTCGATTTCGACCTGGTGTGGGAGAAGGGCCGCTGGGTGGTCGAGAAGGTCGGCGCGCAGGTCCTGAACTCGAACGCGGTGGCGGAGGACCCGGAGATCACGGGGCTGCTTGCGGACGAGCACAGGAAGGTCGTGGCGTACGTCAACCAGGTGATCGGTACGTCGACGGCCGCGATGACCACGGCGGACGCGCCGTGGAAGGACGAGCCGATCATCGATCTGATCAATGTCGTCCAGGCGGAGACGGTGAAGGCGGCTCTGGCGGGTGGCGCGTACGCGGATCTGCCGGTGTTGTCGCAGGCCTCCTGCTTCTCGCGTACGGCGCGGATTCCGGCCGGTCAGGTGACCATCAAGGACGCGGCCGGTCTGTATCCCTTCGAGAACACGCTGGAGGCGCGTCTGATGACGGGGGCCCAGCTGAAGGAGTACCTGGAGTACTCGGCGAAGTACTACGTCCTGACTCCGGCGGGGGCGCCGGTGGAGACGGCGAAGCTGACCAACGCGGACGGCACCCCGGACTACAACTACGACGCGGTGTCGGGTCTGACGTACGAGATCGACATCGCGAAGCCGGCGGGGTCGCGGATCGTGAACCTGTCCTTCGGGGGTGCGCCGATCGATCCGGTGGCGAGGTTCGTCCTCGCGGTGAACAACTACCGGGCGAGTGGTGGCGGCGCGTTCCCGCACGTCGCGAACGCTCAGCAGCTGTGGGCGAACTCGGACGAGATCCGTAACACGATCATCCAGTGGGTGACGGCGAAGGGGACGGTGGACCCGGGGCAGTTCGCGTCGGTGGACTGGAAGCTGACCCGGGACGGTGTGCCGGTGTTCTAGTACCTCACTGTTGTACGAGGGGCGTCAGCTTCCTGTCCTGGGACGGGATGCTCGGCGCCTCTCGTGTTTCCAGGCCGAAGCTGGTGAAGGCGGTGCGGCGGGGCAGTGGGTAGGGCTCCTTGCCGGTGATGGAGTTGAGGATGGTGGCGCTGCGCCAGGCGGCGAGGCCGAGGTCGGGGGCGCCGACGCCGTGGGTGTGCTTCTCGGCGTTCTGGACGTGGACGGCGCCGGTGACGGAGGGGTCGAGGACGAGGCGGTAGTGCTGGTCGATCCGGGCGCGGCCGGCGGAGTCGTGGCGGAGGTAGGGGTCGAGGCCGGCGAGCATGCGGTCGACGGGGCGTTCGCGGTAGCCGGTGGCGAGGACGACGGCGTCGGTGGTGAGGCGGGTGCGGGTGCCTTGCTGGAGGTGTTCGAGGTGGAGTTCGACCTGGGTGGTGGCGACGCGGCCGGCGGTGCGGACGCGGACGCCGGGGGTGAGGACGGCGTCGGGCCAGCCGCCGTGGAGGGTGCGGCGGTAGAGCTCGTCGTGGATGGCGGTGATGGTGTCGGTGTCGATGCCTTTGTGGAGTTGCCATTGGCGGGGGACGAGTTCGGCGCGGGTCGGTTCGGGGAGGCCGTGGAAGTAGCGGGTGTAGTCGGGGGTGAAGTGTTCGAGGCCGAGTTTGGAGTACTCCATGGGGGCGAAGGCTTCGGTGCGGGCGAGCCAGTGGATCTTCTCGGCTCCGGCGGGGCGGGCTCTGAGGAGGTCGAGGAAGACTTCGGCTCCGGACTGGCCGGAGCCGATGACGGTGACGTGGCCGGCGGCGAGGAGTGTCTCGCGGTGGGTGAGGTAGTCGGCGGAGTGGAAGACGGGGACGCCGGGGGCGTCGGCGAGGGGTTTGAGGGGTTCGGGGACGTAGGGCTCGGTGCCGACGCCGAGGACGACGTTGTGGGTGTAGGCGCGTCCGAGGGCTTCGGCTTCGCCGTCGGGGTCGATCTGGGTGAAGTCGACTTCGAAGAGGTGTCGTTCGGGGTTCCAGCGGATGGAGTCGACCTGGTGGCCGAAGTGGAGTCCGGGGAGGTGTTCGCTGACCCAGCGGCAGTAGGCGTCGTACTCGGCGCGCTGGATGTGGAATTTCTCGGCGAAGTAGAAGGGGAAGAGGCGTTCGCGGGCCTTCAGGTAGTTGAGGAAGGTCCAGGGGCTGGCGGGGTCGGCGAGGGTGACCAGGTCGGCGAGGAAGGGGACCTGGAGGGTGGCGCCGTCGATGAGGAGGCCGGGGTGCCAGTGGAAGGCGGGTTTCTGCTCGTAGAAGGTGGCGGTGAGGCCGCCGGGGACGCCCTGGGCGAGGGCGGCGAGCGAGAGGTTGAAGGGGCCGATGCCGACGCCCACGAGGTCGTGGGGCCGGTCGAGGTCGTCCTTCGGGGTGCTGCCGGTCATCGGTGCGTGCCGCCTTCCACGAGGGTGAGGATCTGTGCCAGGTCGTCGGGGGTGGTGTGGGGGTTGAGCAGGGTGGCTTTGAGCCAGAGGCGGCCGTCGGCGTGGGCGCGGCCGAGGACGGCGCGGCCTTCGGTGAGGAGGGTGCGGCGGATCGCGGCGACGGTGTCGTCGTCGGCGCCGGTCGGCCGGAAGAGGACGGTGGTGAGGGTGGGCCGGGCCCGCAGGTCGAGTCGTGGTGTCTTCTCGACGAGGTCGGCGAGGTCCTGGGCGAGGTTCATGCAGGTGTCGACGAGGGTGGCGAGGCCGGTGCGGCCGAGGGCGCGGAGGGTGACGGCCGTCTTGAGGACGTCGGGGCGGCGGGTGGTGCGCAGGGAGCGGCCGAGGAGGTCGGGGAGTCCGGCGTCGGTGTCGTCGTCGGCGTTGAGGTAGTCGGCGGTGTGGCCGAGGACGGCGAGGTCGGCGGCGTCGCGTACGGCGAGGAGTCCGGCGGCGGCCGGTTGCCAGCCGAGTTTGTGGAGGTCGACGGTGACGGTTCGGGCGCGGTCGAGGCCGTGGAGGAGGTGGCGGTGGGTGGGGCTGAAGAGGACGGGGCCGCCGTAGGCGGCGTCGACGTGGAGTTCGGCGCCGTGGGTCTCGCACGTGTCGGCGATGTCGGGCAGCGGGTCGATCAGGCCTTCGTCGGTGGTGCCCGCGGTGGCGGCGACGAGAGCGGGGCCGGGGATCGTCGCCAGGGCCTCGTCGAGGGCGGCGGGGTCCATCGTGCCGTTCGGGGTGGGGACGGTGAGCGGGGCGGGCAGGCCGAGGAGCCAGGCGGCGCGGTGGAAGGAGTGGTGGGCGTTGGCGCCGACGACGGTGCGGAGGGTCGGGCCGTGGCGTTCTCTGGCGAGGAGCAGGGCGAGTTGGTTGGACTCGGTGCCGCCGGTGGTGACGAGGGCGTCGGGGTGGTGGGCGGTCGGGTGGATCTCGGCGGCGAGGGCTGCGGTGACCTGGGCTTCGAGGGCGGAGGCTGCGGGTGCCTGGTCCCAGGAGTCCATGGAGGGGTTGAGCGCGGAGGCGGCGAGGTCGGCGGCGGTGGCGAGGGCGAGGGGTGGGGTGTGGAGGTGGGCGGCGCAGAGGGGGTGGGCGGGGTCGGCGGCGCCGGCGGTGAGGGTGTGGACGATCGTCGCCAGGGCCTCGTGGGGGTCGGTGCCGTGTTCCGGCAGGGCTTCGCCCAGTGCCTCGCGCATCTGGCGTGCCACGGTCTCGGGGCCGCCGGCGGGGAGGGGGCCGCCGCGCTGTTCCGCGCCGGTGCGAAGGGCGTCGAGGACGGTGTTCAGGAGGGGGCGGAGGGCGTCGGGGCCGGGGGTGGCTCCGGCCAGGGGTGGGGGTGCGGCACGCATGGACGACAGGGTGCCGGGGTTTTAGGTGGTGTGTCCGGAGACGGCCTCCGCGTGACCCGAACGGGGGACAGGGACTCGACGGGGCGCCGCGGAGGGGGTACGGGGCCGGGTACGGCCCGGTGGTCGGGTTGTGCCCACCCGTTCCGCCCCAGCGGAACAGATGCCCACAACCCGACCGGTTCAGCAGACCCTCAGGCCTCGCGGACGCGCAGGGCTCGGCGGAGGTCGTCGAGTTGGTCGGTGAGTTTGCGGTGGAGGGCCGGGATCATCGTGTCGTCCTTGAGGTGGTGTTCGCCGAGGGCGAGGGATTCCGGGTCGATCGCGTAGGAAGGGAAGGCGTAGCGGCCTGCAGCTTCGGCCATGGCGGGGCCTCGGCGGGTGCCGAGGGCGATGGCGGCGTCGTAGAAGCGGGGGACGTATTCCCGTACGAGGTCGGCCTGTTCGGGCTGCCAGAAGCCTTGGGCGGTGGCGGTGAACAGGTAGTTGGAGAGGTCGTCGGAGTCGAAGAGGGCGGCCCAGGCCGTGGCTTTCGCCTCGGGGGTCGGGAGGGAGGCCCGGCAGCGGGCGGCGCCTTCCTGGCCGGTGGCGCTGGGGTCGCGTTCGAGTTCGGCGGCGATCGTGGTCTCGTCGGTGGCGCCGAGGACGGCGAGGCGGGCCAGGATGCGCCAGCGCAGTTCGGGGTCGAGTTCGGGGCCGCCGTGGACGGTGTCCTCGGCGAGCCAGGAGGCGATCTGGTCGGGGGTGGTGGCGCTGTCGACGAGAGCGCGTACGGCGGTGAGGCGCAGGCCGGGTGAGTCGCCGTCCTCGGTGTGGCGGAGCAGGGCGCGGGCGATCTCGCGGAGGGTGGCGAGGGCGGCGGGGCGCTCGTCGGGGGTGACGTACCGGTCGGCGATCTGGGTGCGGGCGAAGCCGAGGACGCCTTGGACGAGGGCGAGTTCGGTTTCCTCGGTGAGGTGGGCGAGGGCGGTCGCCAGGTACTCGCCGGGGGCGAGGTGGCCGTCGCGGACCATGTCGCGCATCGCGTTCCAGGTCACGGCTCGGGTGAGTGGGTCCGGGATGCGGGAGAGGCCGCGGAGGGCGGTTTCTTCGGAGGTCTCGTCGAAGCGGAGTTTGGTGTAGGTGAGGTCCTCGTCGTTGAGGACGACGAGGGCGGGGCGCGGACCGGAGAGCTCGGCGGGGGTCTTCTGGGGGATGTCGAGTGCGCGGCGCTCGCGCAGGACGAGGTCGCCGGAGGGGTCGCGGTCGTAGAGGCCGGCGGCGATGCGGTGGGGGCGGCTGCCGTCGCGGTCGACCGTGAGTTTCCAGTGGAGGCCTTCGCCGCTGATGGTGGGGGTGAGGGTGTCGACGCCGGTGGTGCGGAGCCATTGTTCGGCCCAGCCGTGGACGTCGCGGTCGGTGGCGGCGGCGAGGTTGTCGAGGAAGTCGGCGAGGGTGGCGTTGCCGAACTTGTGGCGTTTGAAGTGGATGTTGATGCCGGTGAGGAAGTCCTTCTCGCCGAGCCAGGTGACGAGCTGGCGGAGGGCGGAGGCGCCCTTGGCGTAGGAGATGCCGTCGAAGTTGAGGAGGGCGGAGGCGGTGTCGGGGACGGCTTCGGGGTCGGGGGCGACGGGGTGGGTGGAGGGTCGTTGGTCGGCTTCGTATCCCCAGGCCTTCCTGGTGACGCCGAAGTCGATCCAGGTGTCGGGGAAGAGGTCGGGGCAGGCTTCGTTGACGGTCTGGTAGCCCATGTACTCGGCGAAGGACTCGTTCAGCCAGATGTCGTCCCACCAGCGGAGGGTGACGAGGTCGCCGAACCACATGTGGGCCATTTCGTGGGCGATGACCATGGCGCGGGTCTGGCGTTCGGTGAGGGTGACGGCGGAGCGGAAGACGAATTCGTCGCGGAAGGTGACGAGTCCGGGGTTCTCCATGGCCCCGGCGTTGAACTCGGGGACGAAGGCCTGGTCGTAGGAGTCGAAGGGGTAGGGCTCGTCGAACTTCTCGTGGTAGCGGTCGTAGCAGGCCTTGGTGACGGCGAGGATCTCGTCGGCGTCGGCGTCGAGGTGGGGGGCGAGGGAGCGGCGGCAGTGGATGCCGAAGGGGAGTCCGGCGTGTTCGGTGCGGATCGTGTGCCAGGGGCCGGCGGCGACGCAGACGAAGTAGGTGGAGAGCAGGGGGGTGGGGGCGGCTTTCCAGGTGCCGTCGGGTTGCTGTGTGGTGATGCTGTTGGAGAGGACGGTCCAGTTGTCGGGGGCGGTGACGGTCAGTTCGAAGGTGGCTTTGAGGTCGGGCTGGTCGAAGGCGGCGAAGACGCGTTGGACGTCTTCCATGAAGAGTTGGGTGTAGACGTATGCCTCGCCGTCGGTGGGGTCCGTGAAGCGGTGCATGCCTTCGCCGGTGCGGGAGTAGCGCATGGTGGTGGTGACGCGCAGCTCGTGGTCGCCCTCGGTGAGGTTCAGGGGGAGCCGGTTGCCGGTGAGGGTGGCCGGGTCGAGGGTTTCTCCGTCGAGGGTGGCGGAGTGCAGGGTGACGGGCTTGAGCTCGACGAAGGTGTTCCCGGCGGTGCGGGCGGTGAACCGGACGGTGCTGGTGGACTCGAAGGTCTCTGCGCCGGTGGTGAGGTCGATGTCCACGAGGTAGTGGTGGACGTCGAGGAGCTGGGCACGGGTCTGCGCTTCGTCGCGCGTCAGTACGGACATGGGCCCTATGCTGCCCGATGCCCGGGGCGGTGGGCAGGGGTGGTGGGGAGCCGTGGGGGATCCCCCGTCGGGTGGTGCCGTCAGGCGACGCCGGTGCCGTCGAGGTGGGCGAAGGCGGCGGTGATGCGGGGGCGGTCGTAGCCGGCCGGTCCCGTGGCGCCGCTGGAGAGCAGGGTGTGGAGCAGGATGCGGGCCTTGGCGGGGTCGAGGGGGCCGGCCGGGATGAGTCCGTGGTGCAGCAGGTCGTGTTCGGAACCGGGGCTGCGGTAGGTGTCCGTGAGGGTCGTGCCGCCGCCGGTGCGGGAGGCGAGGACGACCGGGATGCGCCGGGCGAGTTCGGCGAGGGGTTCGACGAGCGGTGCGGGGGCGTGTCCGCCGCCGAAGGCGGCGACGACGAGGCCTTGGAAGCGGTCGTCGACGGCGTCGAGGAGTTCGCCGCGGTCACCGAGGGAGAGGGTCACCAGGGCGACGCGTACGGAGGGGTCGAGCTTCAGCGGGCGGAGCGCGGCGGGGACGGCGGGGCGGAGCAGGATCCGGGGTCGGCCTTCGACGACGGCGCCGAGGGGTCCCGTGCCGGGCGAGGTGAAGGTGGCGATGGAGGTGGTGTGGGTCTTGCGGGCGTGGCGGGCGGCGTGGATCTCGTCGGCGAGGACGACGAGGACGCCGAGGTTCCGGCAGGCGGGGTCGGCGGCGACGGCGAGTGCGGCGGCGAGGTTGGCGGGGCCGTCGGCGCCGGGCAGGTCGGGTCGGCGCATGGCGCCGGTGACGGCGATCGGCTGCTCGGTGGTGCAGAGCAGGTCGAGGAGGAAGGCGGTCTCCTCCAGGGTGTCGGTGCCCTGGACGACGACGACGCCGGAGCCGTCGGCGACGGCCGCGCGGACCTCGTCGGCGAGGGCGGCGAGGTCTTCGAAGGAGAGGGTGGAGCTGGGGATGCGGCGGAAGTCCCGCAGGACGACGTCCTCGGGGGCGCCGAGGCCGGCGAGGACCTCCTGGCCGGTCATGCGGGCCGCGTCACCGCCTCGTGCGGAGATGGTCCCTCCGAGGGTGAAGACCGTGACGTGGGCCATCAGCGTGCTCCGTCCGCGATCGTCTCGTGGTGGCGGATGACCTCGGCGATGATGAAGTTGAGGAGTTTCTCCGCGAAGGCCGGGTCCAGTTTCGCGCTCTCGGCGAGTTCCCGCAGTCGGGCGATCTGGCGGGCCTCGCGGGCGGGGTCGGCGGGGGGCAGCTGGTGCCGGGCCTTGAGGACGCCGACCTGCTGGGTGCATTTGAAGCGCTCGGCGAGCATGTGGACGACCGCCGCGTCGATGTTGTCGATGCTTTCGCGCAGGCGGGTCAGTTCGGCCCGTACGGAGTCGTCGACGGGCTGGGACGGGGTGGAGTCGCTCATGATCTGCGAGCTTAGACGGATCTCGGGAGGATCGTGGGCGGGTGTTCGGGATCCGGAACGCGGTCGCTCCAGCCGCCGTGTACGGATCGTCCCTGCTGTTCGCGGAAGCGGATGGGGGCGGTGCCGACCCGGCGGGTGAAGAGGCGGGAGAAGTAGGCGGGGTCGTCGTAGCCGACGCGGCGGGCGACGGCGGCGACGGGCAGTTCGGTGGCGGCGAGGAGTTCCTTGGCGCGGCCGAGGCGGACGGTGAGGAGGTAGTCCTTGGGGCTGCATCCGGCGGCGCGGCGGACGGCGGTGCGCAGTTCGGCGGCGGTCATGCCGTGCCGGGCGGCGTGGTCGGCGACGGAGAGGGGCTGGAAGGCGTCGCGGGCGAGGGCGGCGAGGACGGGGTCGCCGTCGGCGTTGGTGTCGGCGCGGGCGCGGCGGAGGGCGACGAGGAGTTCGTGGACGGCGGCGCCGGTCTCGACTTCGAGGAGGGGGTTGCCGGGGCGGGCGGCGCGGGCGATGCGGCCGATGGCGGCGCGGGCGGGGGCGGCGTCGGAGAGGGGGACGACGGGCCGGTCGGGTTCGATGTAGCCGAGTTCGGTGTAGGTGGTGGTGGCGGGTCCGGTGAAGTCGACGAAGGATTCGTCCCAGCCGGTGCCGGGGTCGGCGGCGTAGTGGTGGGGTGTGCCGGGGGTGAGCCAGAGCAGGGCGGGGGCGGTGACGGTGGTGCGGCGGCCGTCGGCGGCCCGGTACCAGCCGCTGCCGGCGGAGATGACGACGGCGACGTGGTGGTCGAGGGTGCGGGGGCCGACGGTGGGCAGGGTGCCGTGCTGGAGTCCGACGCCGAGGCAGACGAGGCCGAGGCGGTGGTGGACGGGGCTGGGTGTGAAGTAGCGCATCCAGGTGTGGTACATGCGGTGGGCCCCTCCGTAACGTCCAAACTGCGACGATCTTTGTCCATGGACCGGCGTGCCGCCAGGGGGTGAGGGTGAGGCCATGAGCACGTTCGCTGTGGGTGACGAGGACTTTCTGCTCGACGGGCGGCCGGTGCGGCTGCTCTCGGGGGCTCTGCACTACTTCCGGGTGCACGAGGGGCAGTGGGAGCACCGGCTCGGGATGCTGCGCGCGATGGGTCTCAATTGTGTCGAGACGTACGTCCCGTGGAACCTGTACGCGCCGGAGCCGGGCCGGTTCGGGGACGTGGAGGCGCTCGGCCGGTTCCTCGACGCGGTGGAGCGGGCCGGGATGTGGGCGGTCGTGCGTCCGGGGCCGTACATCTGCGCCGAGTGGGAGAACGGCGGTCTGCCGCACTGGCTGACCGGTCCGCTCGGACGGCGGGTGCGGACGCTCGACCCGGAGTTCCTGGCGCCGGTGGAGGTCTGGTTCCGGCGGTTGCTTCCGCAGGTGGTGGAGCGGCAGGTCGACCGGGGCGGGCCGGTGGTCCTGGTCCAGGTGGAGAACGAGTACGGGAGTTACGGCAGCGACCGGGGTTATCTGGTGTGGCTGGCGGAGCTGTTGCGTGACTGTGGGGTGAGCGTGCCGCTGTTCACCTCGGACGGGCCCGAGGACCACATGCTGACGGGTGGTTCGGTGCCGGGGGTGCTCGCGACGGCGAACTTCGGTTCGGGGGCGCGGGAGGGGTTCGCGACGCTGCGGCGTCATCAGCCGTCGGGGCCGTTGATGTGCATGGAGTTCTGGTGCGGCTGGTTCGACCACTGGGGGACGGAGCACGCGGTGCGGGGCGCGGGGGACGCGGCGGACGCGCTGCGGGAGATCCTGGAGTGCGGGGCCTCGGTCAATGTGTACATGGCGCACGGGGGGACGAACTTCGGGGGCTGGGCGGGTGCGAACCGGGCCGGTGAGCTGCATGACGGGCCGTTGCGGGCGACGGTGACGTCGTACGACTACGACGCGCCGGTGGACGAGGCGGGGCGGCCGACGGAGAAGTTCTTGCGGTTCCGGGAGGTGTTCGCGGCGTACGCGGAGGGGCCGCTGCCGGAGCTGCCGGAGCCGCCGGTCCGGCTCGCGGTGCCGGTGTCCGGTGTGCCGGACGGCTGGGCGTCGCTGGACGCGGTCCTGGAGGTGCTCGGTGACGAGGAGTCGGTGTCGCCCGTGCCGCCGACCTTCGAGGAGCTGGGCGTGGACCGGGGTCTGGTCCGTTACCGGGTGGCGGTGCCGGGGCCGCGGGAGCCGTACCCGCTCTCTGTGACGGGGTTGCGGGACCGGGCGGTGGTGTACGTCGACGGGGTCCCGGCGGGGGTTCTGGACGCGGAGGAGTCGGTGCTCGCCGGGCCGGTGCCGGGGCCGGCGGTCGTCGACCTGTGGGTGGAGTCGCTGGGCCGGGTGAACTACGGGCCGCGGCTGGCGGAGTCGAAGGGGATCACGGGCGGGGTACGGCACGAGCGGCAGTATCTGCACGGGTTCCGGGCGCGGGGGCTGCGGCTTGACGCGTTCGGGGCGGCGGCGGTTTCGAAGGTGCCGTTCGAGTCCGGGGCGGGCCGGGGCGGGCCGGGCCTCTACCGGGGGTCGCTGGAGGTGGCCGGTGCCGGGGACGCGGTGCTGCGGCTGCCGGGGGCGACCCGGGGCTTCGTGTGGGTGAACGGTTTCTGCCTGGGCCGGTACTGGTCGGTGGGCCCGCAGGAGTCGCTGTTCGTGCCGGGTCCGGTGCTGCGGGAGGGCGCGAACGAGGTGTGGGTGCTCGAGCTGGAGGGGGACGGCGTGCCGGGTGTCGAGCTCGGCGTGCCGTGAGGTCGCGCGATAAACAACGGAGTCACGCGAACGACAGGTGCCCCGGGGCGGAGGCCGCTCCGGGGCACCGGTTCACGTGTCGCCGTTACAGCGTGGCCGCGGCCGACTTGATGGCGGCGGCGAAGGTCGAGACCTCCGTGTAGACACCGGGGTAGCCGGCCCGTGCGCAGCCCTCGCCCCAGCTCACGATGCCGACCTGGATCCAGGCTCCGGCGTTGTCCTTGCGGAACATCGGGCCGCCGGAGTCGCCCTGGCAGGTGTCGACGCCGCCCTGGCTGTAGCCGGCGCAGATCTCCTCGGACGGGACGAGGTCGCTGCCGTAGGAGGCCTGGCAGGAGGCGTCGGAGACGAACGGGACGTTCGCCTTGAGGAGGTAGCGCTGCTGCGATCCGCCCTCGCGGGCGGCGCCCCAGCCGGCCACGGTGAAGGTGCCGCTGTTGTACGCGGTGGTCTCGGCGATCTTCAGGTTGGGCAGGGAGGTGATGGGGCTGGCGAGCTTGATGAGGGCCCAGTCCTTGCCCTTGCCGTTGTAGCCGGGGGCCTGGAGGACCTTGGTGGACCTGACCTTGATGGCGCTGCTGCTCTGCAGGTCCACGACTCCGGCGGTGGCGGTGATGCCGGTGTTGTTGCCGGAGCCGCTCACGCAGTGGGCCGCGGTGAGCACGATCTGCGGGGTGATCAGCGAGCCGCCGCAGCCCATGGAGAGCCGGACCATCCAGGGGAACTCGCCCTGGGCGGCGCGGACGCCGCCGACGACGGGGGCGGGGGCCGCGGAGGCGGTGGTGGTGGGCTGGAGGCTGACGGCCGCCAGGACGACGGCGCCGGCCGCGGCGAGCTTCTGGAGTGCCCGGACCATTCTGTTCTGCTTCACGTGTTCTTCCTTCTTTCATGGGGGGTTGAACCCGACGAGCGATGACATGCGCCCGTCAAGTCGTGTCCGAATTATGGGCAGCGCCCAACTGCCGCCACAAGAAAGCCTTTTCGGCCAGACCGGGTGGCGGGACCGTACAGTGTGAGGGAGGGGGGAATCCGGCATGCCGAACCGTCAGGAGGGCGACCACGTCGCCCACGGCTTCCCGCACCACGCCACCGTCGGGGCCTCGCTCACGGCGCTCTACCGGCGCCTCTCCCCCGACGGCGTGCACCGCTACCCGGCGAGCGTGCCCGCCTCCGACGTGGCCGTCACCGACACCGAGGACCTCCACCTGGGCACCCAGCGGGTGGCCCGCGCCCTCGTCCGGCACCTGCGACTGCCCGAGGCGCGCATGGTGGTGAGTTTCCGGCCGATGGAACACGCGGCGACCGTCGAACTCACCGCCGGGCCGGAGTACTTCGTGGAACTCAACGACCGGTTCAGGACCCGACGCCGGGACATCGGTGCCGCACTCTCCCACGAGATCACCCATGTCCTGCTGCACCGGCTCGGCCTCACCTTCCCCGACACCCGGGAGAACGAGATCCTCACCGATGTCGTCACCACCTACCTGGGCGCGGGATGGCTGCTGCTCGACGCGTACCGGCGGGACGGCGTGGAGAGCCAGAAGCTGGGCTATCTGACCCCGGAGGAGTTCGGGTACGTCCTCGCCAAGCGGGCCGGGGTGTTCGGCGAGGACCCGTCACCGTGGTTCACCAGCGCGGTGGCGTACGAGGCGTGGCAGCGGGGCCGGGCCGAGGCCGACCGGGAGCGGACGTCGCCGCCGCTCGCCGGGGCGGGCTGGGCCGAGCGCCGGCGGTACGGCTGGGAGCGGCGCCGGGGCCGGGCGGGCGCGGGCGCCCCGTACGCCTTCGAGGGCGGAGCGCCCGCGACCGGCGTCTCCTTTCCCTGCCCGGTCTGCCGCCGGCGCCTGAGGATCCCGACGGGGCGGGCGCTGCGGGCCCGGTGCGGGGTGTGCCGGACGGTCCTGGAGTGCGCGGGTTAGGGCGTGCCCGGCGGATCGGGCCGGGGGCGCCCCTGAGGCGTCGCCCCGGGCGGGTCCTGGGCCAGGCTCTTGTGGAAGTGGACGTCCTCGGCGCCGCCCGGGATACCGAGGACGCGTCCGGTCTCCACGTATCCGTGCCGCCGGTAGAAGTCCGGGGCCTGGAAGGTGAAGGACGACACGGTGGCCCGGTCGCAGCCGCGCCGCCTGGCCTCGTCCTCGGCCGCGCGCAGGATCCGGCTCCCCCAGCCGTCCTGCCGGCTCTCCTCCCGCACCCACAGCATGTCGATGCCGAAGAGCCCGCTCCAGGTCCAGCCGGTGAGCCCGCCGATGAGCCCGCCGTGCTCGTCGACGACCTTCACCGACAGCTCGCCCTGGTCCTCGGGGGTGGTGCCGGTGGCCGCGAAGTTGAACGCGTCGAGGCCCTGCTCCAGGAGCTTCGCGAGAGCGGCGTCGCCGTGGCCGACGATCGGCACCGTGCCGTCGTGATCATGGGTCATGCGGCCCGATTCTGGCACGGGCGCGCGGGCGGACGGGCGGACGGGAAGCGCGGGTCACGCCGGTCCCGCTCCCGGGGCCGGGAATCGGATTTGCGCCAGAACCGGACGGCGGGTCAGGGTCGGCGCATGGACACGCTGTTCGACGCCATCCGTGACGGGGACGAGGACGGGGCCGTACGGGCCTTGCGGAACGGGGCCGACCCCGAGTCCCGGGAGGACGGGGAGACCGCCCTGTACCGGGCGGCCGTCGGCGACGAGGCCGGAATCGTACGGGTGCTGCTGGCCGCCGGAGCCGACCCGGGCCGGGCCAGCGGCGAGGACGGCGACGAACTGCCGCTCTGCGGCGCGGCCGTCGGCGGGCACACCGGGGTGGCGCGGGCGCTCCTCGCGGCGGGCGCGCATCCGGACCAGGAGGAGGCGTACGGCTTCACGGCCCTCGCGTGGGCGTTGCGGCTCGGGCACGCCGACACGACCCGGGTGCTCCTGGAGTACGGGGCCGACCCCGACCGGCGCGGGCCCGACGGGATCCTGCCGCTCGTCGCCGCCGCCCGGCGCGGCTCCACCGGCTGCGTACGGGCACTCCTCGACCACGGGGCGACGGCCCGTGAGGCCGCGCTGCGGGAGGCGCGGCGGTGGATCGGCGCCGACATCGCGGCCGAGCTGCGACGCGGGCTCGTCGCCGGGAACGAGGGCGGGCAGACGTACGAGGCCGTGGTCCGCCGGGTCCGGGAGGACGGCGGGGTGACGGTCGTCGTCGAGCTGCTGCGGGAGAACGGTGCCCCCGGGCGCGGCGACGAGCGCCAGACCGGCCACGCCGCGATCGCCACGCTCCTCGAGGCGTCGCTCGGACTGCGCACCTCGCACGAGGAGCTGGCGGCGCGGGCCCTGCGCTGCGGCGATCCGGAGCTGGACGACTGGACGACGGCGGTGGCCGAACTGGCCGGGCGGGCCGACGAGGAGACCTTCGTGGCGGCGGCCGCGTGGTGCGCGTACCGCGATCCGATGCGCCGGGCCCTGGGCGCTCGGGTGCTCGGCGCCCTGCCCGGCTTCGCGCCGAGCGCGGTCCCGGTGCTGCGGCGGCTCGCGGCGGAGGGGGCGACCCAGGCGCGGGAGCCGGCGCTGTCGGTGGTGTCGGCGCTCGGGGAGTGCGCGGACCCGGCCGCCGTGCCCGACCTCCTCGCGGTGGCGGGGCATCCCGACGCGGCGGTACGGCGGGCGGTCGCGGGGGCCCTCGCCGGGATCGTGCCGGCCGGGCACGTGGAGGCGCTCGGGGTGCTGCTCGCGCTGAGCAGGGACGGTGACGCGCGGGTACGGGACTGGGCGACGCTCGCGCTGGCCGAGCTGCCCGACGACACCCCGCTCGTACGGGAGGGGCTCGCGGAGCGGCTCGGCGACACCGATCCGGAGACGGCGGCGGAGGCGGCCCGCGGGCTCGCGATCCGGCAGGACCCGCGCGCGGTGGACGCCCTGGCGTCGGCCCTCGCGGACGGCGCCCCGGAGGGCGCGGCGCGGGAGACGGCACTCGCCGCCCTGGAGTACGTCCACGACCCCCGGGTCAGGACCCGCCTGGAATGGACGCTCCCGCGCCGGACCTGACCGCACAGGAGGTGACGGTTCCGGAACGGCCCGGCAGTTCCGTGATCGATCGGGCCGGCCGGGGTGACCAGGCCCGTCGGGACGGCCGGGGTGACCAGGCCCGTCGGAACGGCCGGGGTGACCAGGCCCGTCGGGACGGCCAGGACGGTCGGGGAGACCAGGCCCGTCGGGACGGCCGAGTCAGTCGGGTCGGTCAGGTCGGTCGGGTCGACCGGGGAGAAGGAAGCGTAGGGGGTCGGGCGTGTCGTCCGTGTCCGCCCTCGGGGCGGCGGCCGGGCCCTGACCGGCTGCGATGAGCTGGTCCACCACGGACATGACGAAGGCGGCGTGCGTACTCCGCACGCCGCCCCGTCCGTCGTGGCCCGAAGGCCCTGGGTGCCGGCCGGCCGTGCGCCCGTCGGCCCCGGGCCGGGAGGGCCCGTGGGCACCGGCCCGCGGGCCGGGAGGTGACACCGGGACCGGTGTGACCACGGCCAGGCACCCCGAGGTGTCGCCAAGACGGTGTGGAGCCGAGGGCCCGGCACCACTCTCGGCCGGGCCCGCACCCGAGCGCTCGGCCGAACCCGTACCTCGCGCACTCGGCCGGGCCCACGCCTCACGCCCCGTACGGGAGCCGCTCCGGCCTACGTGTCGGTCGGCCTCGGCCTGGAGCTCCGCGTGCTGCCCGCGCTCCGCGCGCGGCCGGTGCCCGGGGCCTGGCGCCCGACGCGGCCGGCGCCGGCGGCTCCGCCGCGCCCGCCGCCCGTACCGGAGCCGGAACCCCGGCCCGAGCCGGAGCCGCGACCGGAGCCACCCGTGGAACCGGCGGCGCGGCCCGAAGCCGTGCCCGTGGCCGCGGAACGTCCCGAGCCGGAGCCCGAGCCCGTACCGGCCGCCCCGCCGGCGGGAGCCGGACGGCGGCGGCGACGGCTGCCGCCGCCGCTTCCGCCGCCGGAGGCCGTCGCCTTGCGCGCCGGGGTCGGCTGCGGGGTCTCGATGACGACCGGGACGCCCGAGGGCTCCCGCGCGCCGGTCAGCTCGGTCAGGTGCTCGTCACTGGACTTGATCTGCGCCGTGCGGGGGCTGATGCCCGCGTTCGACATCAGACGGCCCATGTCGCGCTTCTGCTCCGGCAGGACCAGGGTGAAGACGCTGCCGGACTCACCGGCGCGGGCGGTACGGCCGCCGCGGTGCAGGTAGTCCTTGTGGTCGATGGGCGGGTCGACGTTGACGACCATGTCGAGGTCGTCGACGTGGATGCCGCGCGCCGCCACGTTCGTCGCGACGAGCGCGGTCACCTGGCCGGTCTTGAACTGGTCCAGGGTCCGGTTGCGCTGCGGCTGCGAGCGGCCGCCGTGCAGGCCGGAGGCCCGTACGCCGTTCGCGAGGAGCCGCTTGACCAGCCGGTCCACGGACCGCTTGGTGTCCATGAAGAGGATCGTCCGGCCGTCGCGGGCCGCGATCTTCAGCGTGACGGCCTTCTTGTCGGTCTCGTCCATCACGTACAGGACGTGGTGCTCCATGGTGGTGACCGCGCCGGCCGACGGGTCGACCGAGTGCACGACCGGGTCGTCGAGGAACATCTTGACCAGCCGGTCGATGTTCCGGTCGAGGGTCGCCGAGAACAGCAGTCGCTGTCCGCCCGGCTCGACCTGCTTCAGCACCTTCGTGACCTGCGGCAGGAAGCCCATGTCGGCCATCTGGTCGGCCTCGTCGAGGACGGTGACGGCGACCTGGTCGAGCCGGCAGTCGCCCCGCTCGATGAGGTCGTGGAGCCGGCCCGGCGTGGCGATGAGGACCTCGGCGCCGCGCCGCAGCGCGGAGGACTGCCGGCTGATCGACATGCCGCCGACGACCGTCGTGATCCGCAGCCGCAGCGCGGAGGCGTACGGGGTGAGGGCGTCGGTCACCTGCTGGGCGAGCTCGCGGGTGGGCACCAGGACGAGGGCGAGCGGCGCGGTGGGCTCGGCGCGGCGGCCCGCGGTGCGGGCGAGGATCGCGAGGCCGAAGGCGAGGGTCTTGCCGGATCCGGTGCGCCCCCGGCCGAGCACGTCGCGGCCGGCCAGCGAGTTCGGCAGGGTCGCGGCCTGGATCGGGAACGGCTCCGTGACGCCCTGCTCGCCCAGGGTCCGCAGCAGGCCCTCGGGCATGTCGAGGTCGGCGAAGGCGGCCACCGCGGGCAGCGCGGGCGTGACCGTCTCCGGCGGCGTGAACTCGCTCGGCGGCGGGGGCGCGGTGGGACGGCGTCCGCCGCGCGAGCCCTTCGGCTGTGACGTGGACTTCGTCTGGGCGGTGCGGGGGCCGCGCTTGGGGGCGCGTTCGGAGCGGGTCATGCGTGCCTTTCTGGCCGGTGCTCGCGGCACAGCGGGGGCCCGCACCTGCACGGTGCGGGCCCCGGCTGCTCTACCCGGAACACGAGAACGGGCCCCGGATGCTTCTCCCGGAACGCGTGATACGAGCCCCGGCTGTGCTCCCGGGGCACGTGATAGGAACCCCGGATGTCTCTACCGGAACAATAGTGCGCCCCGGGACCTTCCCGCCCCGCGTGACCGGTGCACGGACGGATCAGACCTGACCAGGGCGGTGTGACGTGGGCGACCTCACAGATCGCCCGCCGCCCCGGGCCGGTCAGCCGGACCGCGTGGCGATCCCGTCCAGGACCATGGAGAGGTACTGGCGGGCGATCTCCTCGGGGCTGTGCCGGCCGCCGGGCCGGTACCAGGACGCGGCGACCCAGACGGTGTCGCGGACGAACCGGTAGGTGAGGCGGATGTCGAGGTCGGCGCGGAAGACGCCGTCCGCGACACCGCGCTCCAGGGTGCCGAGCCAGGCCTTCTCGAAGTTGCGCTGCGAGTCGGCGAGGTAGCCGAAGCGGGGCTGGTCGGTGAGGTGGCGGGACTCCTTCTGGTAGATGGCGACGGCGGCGCGGTGCCGGTCGATCTCGCGGAAGGACTCGGTGACCAGGGCCTCGATGGTCTCGCGGGGCCCGAGACCGGCGGCGAGCACGGCGTCGTACCGGCCCCACAGCTCACTCAGGAAGGCCGAGAGGATCTCGTCGAGCATCGACTCCTTGGAGTCGAAGTGGTAGTAGAGGCTGCCGGCGAGCATCCCGGCGGCGTCCGCGATCTTGCGGACGGTGGTGGCGTTGTAGCCCTGGGCGGCGAACACCTCGGCGGCGGTGTCGAGGAGTTCGCGGCGCCGCTCGGGCGCGGCACTCGCCTGGGTCTTCTTCTTGGTCGCTGACACACGCCCATTCTGGGCCTAGGGCCTCTCTTTTGGATCAGGCCGGATCAGGGAGCGGCGTCTGGCGCGTGCGATCGCAAGGCGGAGGAGGGAAGCGACGCGGAGCGGTGGGGGTACCGCCCTGCTCGAGCGAAGCCGAGAGCTTGGGGGAGACCGACGACAACGCGGCGAGCATGCGTGCCAGACGCCGCGAGCCCGGCTTGGTCCGAAAGAGAGGCCCTAGGGGTGCGGTTCCCGGCGCGGCGGGCTGTCGTCGTTGCCTCGTCGGTAGGTCCGTGTCGGGCGCCCCGCCGCCCAGCTGTGGAGGACCATCTCGTCGCCCTCCACCCAGGTCCGTACGATCTCGGCCGGTTCCACCCGGAAGAGGTGGAACGGCAGGGGCGCGCCCGTGTCGGTCGCGTACCGGTCCACGGTCTCGGGGTCGGTGACCTCGACCGCCCGCCCGGAGATCCGGACGTCCCCGCCGCCCATGCCGGTGCCGGAGCCGGGATTGGCGAGGAGCGCGAACCGGGGGTCGCGGCGCAGGTCGAGGGCCTTGCGGGAGTTCGGCATCATGCCGAGCCAGAGTTCGCCGAAGCGGAAGTCCGCCTCGATGCCGCTGAGCCGGGGCGAGCCGTCCTTCCGCAGGGTGGCGAGGGCGTGGTGGGTGTACTGCCCGAAGCGCTCGCGCACGGTCGCGGCGAGTTCGGGTTCGGCGGCCTCGAAGGCCGACCAGGTGGTTCCGGTGTCTTCCATACGTCCAGGAGACACCGGATACCCGACAGCCACTGTCCGGATTGCTCCGGCCGTTCCCGGGCCGGTCGCTCCCGGGCCGGTCGCTCCCCGACAGCCTCAGGAGGTGGCGGCCTCAGGAGGTGGCGGCCTCAGGAGGTGGCGGCCTCAGGAGGTGGCGGCACGTTCCGCCGCGCTGCGCTCGACGCAGAACTCGTTGCCCTCCGGGTCCGCGAGGGTCGCCCAGCCGGTGCCGTCCGGGTTCCTGCGGTCGTCGAGCAGCGTGGCGCCGAGGCCGATCAGCCGCTCGACCTCCTCGTCGCGGGTCCTGTCCTGCGGCTGGAGGTCGAGGTGGACGCGGTTCTTGACCGCCTTCGCGTCGGGCACCTGGATGAAGAGGAGGTTCGCGCCGGGCGACTCGACGGACGCCTCGGGGTCGCCGGGGAAGTCGTCGTCGGCGAGCTTCGCGTCCAGTGCCGCGGCCCAGAAGCTCGCCAGGGCGTGGGCGTCGGCGCAGTCGATCGTCACGTGTCGTACGAGAGATGTCATGGCGTCATGTTCACCCGCGACCCGCGACCGGGACCACCGGTTTCCCACCGCTCAGTCAGCGGTGGCGAGTTGTCTGCCCCCGGTCCCCGCCACGAGCGCCGCGAGGGAGGAGCGGGTGCCCTGGAGGTCGTGGATCTTCTCGTCGATGGCATCGAGCCGGGCGACGAGCATCGGGCTGAGGCAGGGCTCGATCTCCGCCTCGCTGCCGCAGACGCAGTTCAGGACCTCGGCGATGACCCGGGTCGGCAGCCCGGCGCCGAGCAGGGCCCGGATGCGGCGGACGACGGCCGGGGCGTCGGGACCGTACACCCGCTGCCCGCCGGGGGTGCGCTCCGAGTCGAGGAGTCCCTGCTCCTCGTAGTAACGGAGCAGTCGTACGCTCACCCCGGTCTCCCGCGCCAGTTCACCGATCTTCACTGTGACCCCCCTCACTTTCGCCCGGGTGGGCTTGAAGCTCACATCCGTGTGAGCTCCTACGGTTCCGAGCATGACGAACAACACGAACTCCCCGGACACGACGATATTCCAGCTCGGCGGCGACCTCCCGGTCCGGCGTGTCGGGTACGGCACGATGCGACTCGCCGACGGTCCCGGCGACCCGACGGGCCCCGAGGCCCGGATCTGGACGGCGCCGGCGGACCGGGCGGCCGCGGTGGCTCTGCTGCGGACGGCCGCCGAGTCGGGTGTCACCCTCTTCGACACGGCCGACGCGTACGCCCTGGGGGCCGGTGAGGAACTCCTCGCCGAGGCCCTCCACCCGTTCGGCGACGGGATCGCGGTGGCCACCAAGGTCGGCGTGGTCCGGCCCTCCCCCACCGAGTGGGTGCCGCTCGGCCACCCCGCCTATCTGCGCCAGCAGGCCGAACTGAGCCTGCGCCGGCTCCGTACCGAGCGCATCGACCTGCTCCACCTGCACCGCCTCGACGAGAACTTCCCGGTCGCCGAGCAGGTGGGTGCCCTGCGGCAGCTCCAGGAGGAGGGCAAGGTCCGGCACATCGGGCTCTCCGAGGTGACGGTCGTCCAGCTGGCGGAGGCCGAGGAGGTCGCGCCCATCGCCGCCGTGCAGAACCTCTACAACCTGGCGACCCGCGACCACGAGGCCGTCGTCGAGCACACCGCCGGGCGCGGGATCGCCTTCGTACCCTTCTTCCCGGTCGCCATGGGCGGCCACGCGGGCCCGGACGGTCCGGTCGCCCGGATCGCCCGCGAGGTCGGTGCCACCCCGTCCCAGACGGCCCTGGCCTGGCTGCTGCACCGGGCTCCGCACATCGTCCCCATCCCGGGCACGTCCTCGGCGGCCCACCTCGTGGAGAACCTGGGCGCGCTCGACGTCACCCTCACCGAGGAGCAGTTCGCGCGCCTCGACAAGGAGGTGGGAGCGGGAGCGTCCTCATGAGCGGACGATGCCGTGGCCCCGCGCCGCGGCGAGCCACGCCGGGAAGTCGGCGACGATCCGGTCGTACAGCTCCGCGTCGGGGACCCGGCTCGGGTCCTGACCGGCGTGGAAGAAGCCGGAGTTGTCGACGGGCCGCTTCGCGGGGACGTCGAGCTCGTCGAGCCGGCGGAGGAACTCGAACTGCCGGCTGCCGGGGTCGCCGAAGCCGACGAACTGCCAGAAGATCGGCAGCCGGGCCGCCTTGCACACGTACCGCTCGGCGGCGAGCTTGTTGATCGGCCCGCCGTCGGTCTGGAAGACGACGAGCGCGGGTGCGGTGGAGCCGCTGTCCAGGTAGTGGTCGATGACGGCGTCCATGGCGAGGTGGTAGCTGGTCTTGCCCATGTGGCCGAGTCCGGCGACGATCCGGCCGATCCGGCCGGCGTGGTCGTCGAGCCGGATGTCGGTCTCGGCGTCGACGTCGGTGGAGAAGAAGACCACCGGCACGCGTCCGTCGTCGTCGAGCTGCGCGGCGAGCCCGAGGACACGGTCGGCGAGGGCCTGGACGGCGCCGCTGTTGTAGTAGGGCTTCATCGACCCCGAGTAGTCGACGACGAGGTAGACGGCGACCCGCTGCCCGTCGACCCCGTGCCGCTGGAGCGAGGCCCCCGCCTCCTTGTAGAGGCTGACCAGCGCGGGCGCGGTCTCCTCGACCTTCCGCAGACTCAGTGCCATGGACGGTTTCCCCCTCGTTCCTTCGACGTGCTCTGCGCGCTGTCGAAGATACGGCTGTTCGGGGGTGCCCGGTTCCCGTATGGCCATCCGTCAGGCCGTGGAATCATGGCCCCTCCGGGGCGGAGCGGACGGAAAGCGGGGACGGGGCGCGTGAGCACGATGGCGGGGACCGGCGCGGTGGCGGAGACGGGTACGGGTACGGGAACCGCCACGGGGACGGAGACGGGGCCGGGTGGCGACCACAGGGCCCTCCTGATCGGCATCCGGGACACCGAGTACCTGGCGCGCAACCCCCGTCTCGCCGCCGCCTATCCGCCCCTGGCGTGCGTCGACGAGGACGTACGACGGATCGAGGCGGCGCTGCGGGCGTCCGACTACAAGGTGATGTCCTTCCACCCGGGCCACTCGGACGAGGAACACCGCGACACCAGCAAGGACATGATCCTCGCGGCCATGGTCGACTTCTTCGGCTCCTGCGCTCCCGGGGACACCGCCCTCGTGTACGTCTCCGGACACGGCGTCGTGATCGACGGCCAGGACTACATCCTCCCGTGGAGCGCCCGCGCCAGCGCCAGCGGCACCCTGATCCCCGGGACGCTCATCGAGACGGTCGCCCCCGAACTCCTCGGCAGCGTCCCGGAGGGCGTGTCGGTCGTCGTGTGCCTGGACACCTGCCGGACGGAGACCCCCGGTTCCGCGCCCAAGGCGAACAAGCCCCTTGTGGGGAACGAGTACGACGACGTGGTGTGGCTGCGGGCCGGAAGCCAGGGGCAAGCGGCGTTCGCCGACCCGAAGCGGGGCAGCCACTTCGGCTTCGCCCTGTCCGAGGCCCTGTCGCCCGGGCATCCCCCGCAGACCCTCGGAGAGATCACCGGCTTCGTCCGGACCCGGGTCAGATCGCTCACGCAGAAGCTGCACGTACCGCCGCCCGCCGTCGAACTCAAGGCCGCCCGGGGGCGCGAGGACTGGGCGCGGGACCTGCCTCTGTGCCAGGGCTCCGAGGAGACCGTGCGCTGGGCGGAGGTCCTGGAGAAGTCCGCTCTCTGGACGTACACCTCGGGAACTCCGGAGGTCCACATCCGAGTGCAGGAGGCGCTGGGGGAGCTGGCCGCCGAGGTCGCCAGAAGCCGCATCGACACGCAGTCGGAACTCGCCACTCCCTGGCACGACCCCCTCTACCTGGAACGGGTCGTCCATGTCCTCGGCCGGCTCGTCGAGGACGCCCGGCTCCAGCCCTTCGAATACCTCTCCCCCGCCGAGACGGCCACCCTCCTCGCCGCCCCGCTGCTGCACGAGGGCGTCGTCGCCGTCGCGCTCAGCGAACTCGCCTCCCTCCGTCCGGACCGGCTCGACCGCATGGAGGGCAATCGGGGCAAAGACCCCGCGAACGGCCACGACCGGCTGGTGTGCGACGCCGCCGCCGACGTCTGTCGGGCCCACTCCCGCGTGAACGTCACCGCCGCGACCCTGCGGAAACGCAAGGAGGACGGTGCCGCCAAGGCCGCCGACCACTGGCTGCGCCACCGCTTCATCGCGGACTGGGACCGGCTGTGGGACCGGAGCCACAACGACTACGGGAGCGTCCACCACCTGCTCGACATGGTGGTGAAGGCCGTCTCCGCCGGCGCGGTCGGCACGAGCACCCAGCCGGCCACCGTGGACCAGCATGTCCGCCGGGTCCTGCCCCACATGACGGTCGCCCCCGGGTCGAGCCCACGCATCGACGACACCGGCAGCCCGAAATGGAGCCGTACCGAGAAGCCCGTGCCCGGCAACGTCTGGCGGGACCTCGAACTCGCCTACCTCCTGTGGCTCGCGGCCCTCCTCGCCGCGGACCCGCGCCGCATGTCCAGCGTGCTCGTCGACCACCTGGGCGCGCATCTGCCCCTCGCCCCCGCCCGCGTGGTCGCCGCGCTCGCCGGGACCGACTGGGAGAGAGAGGAACGCGACGGCGTCCCGCAGTACGCGCTCCGCCTCTCCTGCCCGCACCCCGCGCTGCACGCCGCGCTCGAAGAACTGACGGCCACCGCCGACGCCTCCGTACGCGACCGCCATCGGCGCTGGCGCGACGCCGGGCAGACCGCGCCAGACCTGCTCAGGGGCGTCCCCCGGCGGGTGACCACCGAGCACCTGAACCCGGACGACCGCACCACGTACACCAAACCGCTGGAGCGCTTCCGGCTCGCCGAGGACGAGATCCGCCCGCTGCTCATGGGCACCCAGCTGTACGGCGATCGGATGCTGGCCGTGCGCGAGCTGTACCAGAACGCCCTGGACGCCTGCCGCTATCGAAAGCAGCGGACCGAGTACGGCCGCAGTCGGGAGGTGTTCCACAGCACCGACCCCGAACTCAGGATCACGTTCCGTCAGGGGTACGAGGGCAACCGCGCGTACATCGAGTGCGAGGACGGCGGCGCGGGCATGAGCCGCGAGAAGCTCACCTCGATGTTCGCCCGCGCAGGCAAGCGGTACGAGCAGGACCCCGACTACGTCCAGGAGCGGCGCAACTGGCGTCGGGCCGGGATGAAGCCCATCCCTTTCAACAGCCGCTTCGGCATCGGCGTGTTCAGCTACTTCATGCTGGCGGAGGAGGTCACGGTCGACACCGCGGCCGTCGACCGCCACGGCAACCTCGCCCGCTCGGTCCTCCCCCTCCACGCCACCGTCCAGTCGGGTTCCGGCCTCCTCCAGATCCGTGAGATCGAGGGCGGCGAACCGAAGGACGGCGGCACCGTCGTGCGCCTCTATCTGAGCGCGGAGCAGGACGGGGAGCAGCCGCCGTCGGTGGTGGAGACGCTGCGACGGCTGCTGTGGGTGAGCGAGTTCCATGTGACAGCGGAGGAACGGGACCGGGACGGGAATCACATCCGCTCGGAGAGCTGGGACCCGGGGGTGCTCAAGGCGCCGGAGGAGCGGGCGGAGGAGTGGTACGGAAAGCCCGTGCCGGCTGGTGCGGGGAGCTGGCTCGTCCAGGGTTACGGGCAGCTCCTCCTCGACGGCATCGTCATGGAGGAGGCACAGGACGTACACGGGTACGTCTTCAATCTTCAGGAGAGGCACCGTCCGGTTCCCAGCGTGAACCGCAACTCCCTGCTCAAGTACGACACGAAGGCCGTCGAGAAGGAACTTCTGGACGCCGTAACGAACGCGGCCCGGCTGCTCGACGAGATGTCGCTCGAGTGGCTGTGGGAACTGGCTGAGCGCGAACCCCGCCTGGCGGTGCGGTTGTTCGGCGAAGCCCGGCCGGATGCGGTCGGGGTGATCGACGCGGACATGACCGAGAACATCCTGTCTTCCGTCCGTGTTCCCCTGCGCCGCGCGGGCCTCCTCGCGATGGACGCCGTCTACATCCACGGCACGAGCGAGACCGGCCCTTGGCCCCGCGGCAGCATCTCCGAGCGCAGGCTTCTGGGGGCGTGGCGCTCGACGGTGCTGGGCGTGCTGTCGGGCGGCGAGGCCGCTTTCAGGCCCGAGCGGTACCCGGGGCCCATCGGTCTGGATGCCGTCCTCTTCTCCCAGAACACATTCCGCAACGACTGGTCGTCCCCGCTGATGGCAGCAGCGAGGGCCGAGGTCCCCTTGGTGGAGAGCGTCCGAGCGCTTCGCCGGTACGCGATCGCCGGTATCCGTGTGCCGGCGGCCCGGAGCATCCGGGAGCTGCGCGAGGTCGGCACGCCCACGCGAAGGATGGTGGAACTCCACCGGGCCTACGCGCAGGCCTCCCGGCCCCGTCACGCGCACGACGACGGAATCCCTGCTGTCCACGCTCCCCTGGTGGCCGTGTCGGCGGACTACGACGTGCCCCCGTCCAGCCTCCTGGACGATCTGGACACCTTGATGCGTCTGGGGATCGAGTTTCCCGATCCGGGACTGCTGCGCTCGGCGGACCTCGGCACGAAGCTCCTCGCTTCCGAGGCCTCACGGCTGGCCAGGATCTCCTCCGACGGGGAGTCCTGGCACAGCGGCGAGGTCCATCCGATCGATCTGTTCGTACGAGCCGGCGTGCCCGCGCAACGGCGCGGGCTGGCCGAGCGCGTCCGGGCACTGGCACCGCTCGGTTTCTCCCTCTCCGACACGGTGGTCGAGGAGACCCTCGACCACCGTCCCCTCACCCCCGCCGAGCAGAGGTTCCTCTCCCGTGACGTCGACGGAATAGGTCCCTGGCTCCCCGTCGGCCGCCTCTCCCTGTGGCAGCTCATCGACCGGGGTGCCCTGCTGAAGCGCCCTCTCGGCCAGGTGGCGAGGGAGATCGACGCCCTCGCTCCCGTCATCGGCGTCCACGCTCCGGAGGTCCCCGCCGTCTGTCACGCCTGGACCCCGGCACTGTGGACCCTCCGCTCGACGGCGAACGATCCGCGCCCGCCCCTGGTCGACGCCATGCGGGGGGACTGGCGGCTACTCCTCGGCGCCCACGAGGCGCAACCCCGCCCGACGGCGGAGGAACTGCGCCGGGAACTCACCTTCCTGGAGGCGTGCGGCGTTCTGACCGCCCCCGTCGAGACGCTCGTGGAACAGTTCGAGCGCCTCTCCCCCTTCCTGGTCTCCCTCCTCGAACTGGCGATCCCCGACTGGCTCGACAGGGAGGACGAGTGGGAGTTCGGCACCGGCGAGGCCCGCTTCCCCCTCCTTCTGAGGCTCGCGACCGACCGTCGCACCACCGTGGGCTCCGTCGTCGACGAGCTGGCACGGGCCGACGTCCGGCTCCCGCTGCGGCTCCCCGACCTCCCGGAACAGGCGCGCTCCCTGACACCCGACCACGCGGAGACAGCCCTCGTCGTCCAGGAATCGCCTGCCGGAGTACGCACGTTCAAGGACTTCCTGACCACCAAGGACCTTCTCGGCCTCGCCGAGAAGCGCCGCTGCACCCTCGGCGAGGCCGCGGCCGCCCTCGACGCGTACCGCTGTCTCGGCGGCCCGGCGCTCCCCGGCACGCTGGACGGCCCGCTCGCCGAGCTCGAACCCACGCTCTTCGACCTCGTAGCCTTCGAAGAGAGCCTGCTCGGACCCGGCGTCCTCGGCCCGCTCGAACTGGTCCTCGTCGCGGGGCGGTTCGGCTGGACGCTCGGCGAGGTGTACGACCGGTACGCGCCCTTCGAGGCCCTCGGGCTGAGGGTCGACATCGAGCCGAAGGGCAAGGAGCGGGACATCGTGCCGGGCTGGGCCGATGTCATCGTGCTCACCGAGCAGTTGACCGGCAGGGCGCCCGCGATCGAGGGAACCGTCACCCCGGAGCACGTCGTTCTGTGTGCGGAGGAGACACGACGCACCGAGGACGAGGTCATCGGCCTGCTGCGGCCCTACGTCCGACTGTTCGAGCTCGACCTGCCTGTGCCCGGAGGACCACGTCCATGAGTTCCACCACGCTCTACAACGAGAACAACCGGCCGCCGGACCAGTTCCTCACAACCTTCCTGTGGGAGGTGCGGGCACCCGACCGTGTCGAGGCCACGGGTGAGTGTCCGCAGTGCCGGTGCGTGATCACCCCGTACTGGACGGACGTGCAGTACGTCGCCAAGGGACCTGCCACACCCGACAGGAGGAAGTTCGACAACGGGGAGCCCAAGCACGTCATCTGCGCCTGCCCGACCTGGCACGTGGGCAGGCCCTCGTCGGTCCCGAGCGGCTGCGGCCACCTCTTCTACATCGCGATGCCACCACAGCGTCTGGGCATCAAGTGGTGACCCCGGAGTTCACGCCCGAACAGATCCGCGAGGCCGAGAAGCGGGTGAGGGAGTGGGAGGAGCCGCCCACGCGGCTGCGGGCGGCGCTTCAGCAGGCGGAGGGGTACCGGAACTTCCTGACCTCCCTCACCGGCCTGCTGACGGTCGTCTTCGTGCTCAAGGGGCAGGAGAACCTGAGCAAGATGACCACCGGGCCGCGGTGGTGGGTGATCGGGCTGCTCGCCGGGGCGTTCCTGCTGCTGCTCGTGGCGTCCTGGCTGATGGTCTCGGCCGTCCACGAGCCTCCGGGGCGCACACTGCCGTCGAGCGGGCTGTACCTGCTCCGCTACGAGAAGGACCGCGCAAAGTCCGTGATCCGCGTGACGTCCTGGTCGCGCTGGATGGCTCTGGTCGGTGTGCTCGCGGTGTCGGCGGCCTCGCTGATCACCTGGATCTTCCCCGGCCCGGTCACCTGACCGGCCACCCGCGTCGGAACGCACCGCGGCGCCCGCCCAGTCGTCCGGTCGGGGACATTCGGGGGGCGCCGCGCTCAGTTCCGCACGTCGTTGTACGGGACGTTCTTGGGTGATCCGGCGGGATGGTCCGGCGGGATCAGACCGTCAGCGAACGGTCCGTCGGGCGGATCGGGGCCGGCAGGGAGCTGGCTCCGGTCAGGTAGCGGTCCACGCCACGGGCGGCGGAGCGGCCCTCGGCGATGGCCCAGACGATCAGCGACTGGCCGCGGCCGGCGTCTCCGGCGACGTAGACGCCATCGACGTTGGTGGCGAAGTCCGCGTCACGGGCGATGTTACCCCGCTCGTCGAGGGCGAGGCCGAACTGGGCGACCAGGCCGTTCTCGACGTCCGTGCCGGTGAAGCCCATCGCGAGCGTGACCAGCTGGGCGGGGATCCTGCGCTCGGTGCCCGGCTTCTGGGTCAGCTTGCCGCCGACGAACTCGACCTCGACGAGGTGGAGGAACTGGACGTTGCCGTCCTCGTCGCCCTCGAAGTGGGTGGTGGAGACGGAGTAGACCCGCTCGCCTCCCTCCTCGTGCGCGGAGGTGACCTTGTACAGCATGGGGAAGGTCGGCCAGGGCTGGCCGGGGTTCCGGTCCTCGCCCGGGCGGGGCATGATCTCCAGCTGCGTGACGGAGGCCGCGCCCTGGCGGTGGGCCGTGCCGACGCAGTCGGCGCCGGTGTCGCCGCCGCCGATGACGACGACGTGCTTGCCCTCGGCGGTGATCGGCGGGGCCACGAAGTCGCCCTCGACGACCTTGTTGGCGAGCGGCAGGTACTCCATCGCCTGGTGGATGCCGTTGAGCTCACGGCCCGGGACCGGCAGGTCGCGGGCGGTGGTGGCACCGGCGGCGATGACCACGGCGTCGAACCGCTTGCGCAGGTCCGTCGCCGTCAGGTCGCGGCCGATCTCGATGCCGGTGCGGAACTTGGTGCCCTCCGCGCGCATCTGCTCGATGCGGCGGTTGATGTGCCGCTTCTCCATCTTGAACTCGGGGATGCCGTAGCGCAGCAGGCCGCCGATGCGGTCGGCGCGCTCGTACACGACCACGGTGTGGCCGGCCCGGGTCAGCTGCTGGGCGGCGGCGAGACCCGCCGGGCCCGAGCCGATGACGGCGGCCGTCTTGCCGGAGAGGCGCTCGGGCACCTGCGGCTTGACGTCGCCCCCGTCCCAGGCCTTGTCGATGATGGAGACTTCGACGTTCTTGATGGTGACGGCCGGCTGGTTGATGCCGAGCACGCACGCGGACTCGCAGGGGGCCGGGCACAGGCGGCCGGTGAACTCCGGGAAGTTGTTGGTGGCGTGCAGGCGCTCCTGCGCCGCCGACCAGTCCTCGCGGTAGGCGTAGTCGTTCCACTCGGGGATCAGGTTCCCGAGGGGACAGCCGTTGTGGCAGAACGGGATGCCGCAGTCCATGCAGCGGCCGGCCTGCTTGCTGATGATCGGCAGCAGGGAGCCGGGGACGTAGACCTCGTTCCAGTCCCGGACGCGCTCGGCCACGGGGCGGGTCTTCGCGACCTCGCGACCGGTGGTCAGGAAGCCCTTGGGGTCAGCCATGGGTCGCCGCCTCCATCATCTTCTCGGTGGTCTCGGCCTCGGAGAGACCGGCGAGCTCAGCGGCGTCCTTGGCGGCGAGCACTGCCTTGTACGTGGTGGGGATGATCTTGCTGAACCGGTCGGCGTTCGCGTCCCAGTCGGCGAGGAGCTTCTCGGCGACCGTGGAGCCGGTCTCCTCCTGGTGGCGGCGCACGACGTCGTGCAGCCACGCCTTGTCGGAGTCCGACAGGGCCTCGATCGCGCCCAGGTTGCCGGAGTTGACGTTGTCCCGGTCGAGGTCGACGACGTAGGCGACGCCGCCGGACATGCCGGCCGCGAAGTTGCGGCCGGTCTCGCCGAGGACGACCGCCGTACCGCCGGTCATGTACTCGCAGCCGTGGTCGCCCACGCCCTCCGAGACGACCAGGGCGCCGGAGTTGCGGACGCAGAAGCGCTCACCGGTGCGGCCGCGGAGGAACAGCTCGCCGCCGGTCGCTCCGTAGCCGATGGTGTTGCCGGCGATGGTGGAGTACTCGGCGAGGTGGTCGGCGCCCCGGTCGGGGCGGACGATCACGCGGCCGCCGGAGAGGCCCTTGCCGACGTAGTCGTTGGCGTCGCCCTCCAGGCGGAGGGTGACACCGCTCGGCAGGAAGGCGCCGAAGGACTGGCCGGCGGAGCCGGTGAAGGTGATGTCGATGGTGTCGGCCGGGAGGCCGGCGCCACCGAACTTCTTCGTGACCTGGTGGCCGAGCATGGTGCCGACCGTGCGGTTGATGTTGCGGATGGCGACCTGGGCGCGGACCGGCTGGGCCTCCTCGGCGGAGGGGGCGTTCAGGGCCTCGGCGGCGAGCTGGATCAGCTCGTTGTCGAGGGCCTTCTCCAGGCCGTGGTCCTGCTCGATCAGGGCGTGGCGGACCGCGCCCTCGGGCAGCTCCGGCACGTAGAAGAGCGGCTCCAGGTCGAGACCCTGCGCCTTCCAGTGGGAGACGGCGCGGCTGGTGTCGAGCAGCTCGGCGTGGCCGACGGCCTCTTCGAGGGTGCGGAAGCCCAGCTCGGCGAGGAGCTCGCGGACCTCCTCGGCGATGAACTCGAAGAAGTTGACGACGAACTCGGCCTTGCCGGAGAAACGGTCCCGCAGGACCGGGTTCTGGGTGGCGATGCCGACCGGGCAGGTGTCCAGGTGGCAGACGCGCATCATGACGCAGCCGGAGACGACGAGCGGCGCGGTCGCGAAACCGAACTCCTCGGCGCCGAGCAGCGCGGCGATGACGACGTCGCGGCCGGTCTTGAGCTGGCCGTCGGTCTGGACGACGATCCGGTCGCGCAGGCCGTTGAGCAGCAGGGTCTGCTGGGTCTCGGCGAGGCCGAGCTCCCAGGGGCCGCCCGCGTGCTTGAGCGAGGTCAGCGGGGAGGCGCCCGTTCCGCCGTCGTGTCCTGAGATGAGGACGACGTCCGCGTGGGCCTTGGAGACACCGGCGGCGACCGTGCCGACGCCGACCTCGGAGACCAGCTTCACGTGGATGCGGGCGGCCGGGTTGGCGTTCTTGAGGTCGTGGATCAGCTGGGCCAGGTCTTCGATGGAGTAGATGTCGTGGTGCGGCGGCGGCGAGATGAGGCCGACGCCGGGCGTCGAGTGACGCGTCTTGGCGACCCACGGGTAGACCTTGTGGCCGGGCAGCTGGCCGCCCTCGCCGGGCTTGGCGCCCTGGGCCATCTTGATCTGGATGTCGTCGGCGTTGACCAGGTACTCGCTGGTGACGCCGAAGCGGCCGGAGGCGACCTGCTTGATCGCGGAGCGGCGGGCCGGGTCGTAGAGGCGGTCCGGGTCCTCGCCGCCCTCACCGGTGTTGGACTTGGCGCCCAGCTGGTTCATGGCGACGGCGAGGGTCTCGTGCGCCTCCTTGGAGATGGAGCCGTACGACATGGCGCCGGTGGAGAAGCGCTTGACGATCTCGGAGACCGGCTCGACCTCGTCGATGGAGATCGCTTCCCGGTCGGAGGAGAAGCCGAAGAGGCCGCGGAGCGTCATGAGGCGCTCGGACTGCTCGTTCACCCGCTCGGTGTACTGCTTGAAGATGTCGTACCGCTTGTTGCGCGTGGCGTGCTGGAGGCGGAAGACGGTCTCCGGGTCGAACAGGTGCGGTTCGCCCTCGCGGCGCCACTGGTACTCGCCGCCGATGTCCAGGGCGCGGTGCGCCGAGGCGACGCCGGAGACGGGGTACGCCTTGGCGTGGCGGGCGGCGACCTCCTTGGCGACGACGTCGAGGCCGGCGCCGCCGATCTTGGTGGCCGTGCCGTTGAAGTAGGTGGCGACGAAGGTCTCGTCGAGGCCGACGGCCTCGAAGACCTGGGCGCCGCGGTAGGAGGCGACGGTGGAGATGCCCATCTTGGACATGACCTTGAGGACGCCCTTGCCGAGGGCGTAGATCAGGTTCCGGATGGCCTGCTCGGGCTCCAGGCCCTCGATGAAGGTGCCGGCGCGGACCAGGTCCTCGACGGACTCCATGGCGAGGTACGGGTTGACCGCGGCGGCGCCGTAGCCGATGAGCAGGGCGACGTGGTGGACCTCGCGGACGTCACCGGCCTCGACGAGCAGACCCACCTTGGTGCGCTGCTTGGTGCGGATGAGGTGGTGGTGGACGGCCGCGGTGAGCAGCAGCGAGGGGATCGGGGCGTGCTCGGCGTCGGAGTGCCGGTCGGAGAGCACGATGAGGCGGGCGCCGCCCTCGATGGCGGTGTCGGCCTCGGCGCAGATCGCGTCGATGCGGGCGGCGAGGGCCTCGCCGCCGCCGGAGACCCGGTAGAGGCCGGAGAGGGTCGCGGCCTTCATGCCGGGCATGTCGCCGTCGGCGTTGATGTGGATGAGCTTGGCCAGCTCGTCGTTGTCGATCACCGGGAAGGGCAGCGTGACGCTGCGACACGACACCGGCGTCGGCTCCAGGAGGTTGCCCTGGGGGCCGAGCGAGGAGCGCAGGGAGGTCACGAGCTCTTCGCGGATGGCGTCGAGCGGCGGGTTGGTGACCTGCGCGAAGAGCTGGGTGAAGTAGTCGAAGAGCAGCCGCGGGCGGGCGGACAGGGCCGCGATCGGCGAGTCCGTGCCCATGGAGCCGAGGGGCTCGCCGCCGGTGCGGGCCATCGGGGCGAGGATGACGCGGAGCTCTTCCTCGGTGTAGCCGAAGGTCTGCTGGCGGCGGGTGACCGAGGCGTGGGTGTGCACGATGTGCTCGCGCTCGGGGAGGTCGGAGAGCTCGATCTCGCCGGTCTCCAGCCACTCCGCGTACGGGTTCTCGGCGGCGAGGGCGGCCTTGATCTCGTCGTCCTCGACGATGCGGTGCTCGGCGGTGTCGACGAGGAACATCTTGCCGGGCTGGAGGCGGCCCTTGCGGACGACCTTGGCGGGGTCGATGTCGAGGACGCCGACCTCGGAGGAGAGGACGACGAGGCCCTCGTCGGTGACCCAGTAGCGGCCGGGGCGCAGACCGTTGCGGTCGAGGACCGCGCCGACCTGGACGCCGTCGGTGAAGGTGACGCAGGCCGGGCCGTCCCAGGGCTCCATCATCGTGGAGTGGTACTGGTAGAAGGCGCGGCGGGCCGGGTCCATGGTCTCGTGGTTCTCCCACGCCTCCGGGACCATCATCAGGACCGCGTGCGGCAGCGAGCGGCCGCCGAGGTGGAGCAGCTCCAGGACCTCGTCGAAGGAGGCCGAGTCGGAGGCGTCGGGGGTGCAGATCGGGAAGATCCGGTCGAGCGCGCCCTCGCCGAAGACGGTGGAGTCGAGCTGGGCCTCGCGGGCGGTCATCCAGTTCCGGTTGCCCTTGACGGTGTTGATCTCACCGTTGTGGGCGACGAAGCGGTACGGGTGGGCCAGCGGCCAGCTCGGGAAGGTGTTGGTGGAGAACCGGGAGTGGACCAGGGCCACGGCGGTGGCGCAGCGGCGGTCCGACAGGTCCGGGAAGAAGGGCTCCAGCTGGCCGGTGGTCAGCATGCCCTTGTAGACGATGGTGCGGGCGGAGAGCGACGGGAAGTAGGTCGCGGCCTCGCGCTCGGCGCGCTTGCGCAGCACGAAGGCCTTGCGGTCCAGCGCGATGCCGGACGTCTCGCCGTCGGCGACGAAGAGCTGCCGGAAGACCGGCATGGTGGAGCGGGCGGAGGCGCCGAGCAGCTCGGGGGCGACGGGGACCTCGCGCCAGCCGAGGACGGTCAGGCCTTCTTCGGCGGCGATCGTCTCGATCCGCTCGACGGCCTGTGCGGGGCCGTCGGCGGGAAGGAAGGCGATGCCGACGGCGTACGCCCCGGCGGTGGGGAGCTCGAAGCCGGTGACCTCGCGCAGGAAGGCGTCCGGGACCTGGAGCAGGATGCCGGCGCCGTCTCCGGAGTCGGGCTCGGAGCCGGTGGCGCCGCGGTGTTCGAGGTTGCGCAGTACGGTCAGCGCCTGCTCGACCAGTGCGTGACTGGCTACACCGGTGAGGGTGGCCACGAACCCGACACCACAGGCGTCGTGTTCGTTACGGGGGTCGTACATCCCCTGCGGAGCGGGGCGACCGTCCATGGGCGACCAGGCGTCGGAACGCATCGGCTCTCCCGTCGTCGTCGTGGCATATGCAGATGCCGAGGGACGACGTTGGCCCTCCGCGAAATTTCGTGCAGGTTACATGATGGCTGGCTTCTCGCGAAGCGGATAGCTCATTCCAGCATGCGGACACCGCCGACACGCAGCGGTGGTGGGGGTTCACCTGTGGGGTGCGGGCACGGATGCCGTCCCGCGGGGGACGGATCGAGGTGGTCCGGATGATCTCCGGGTCTACGGCGACCCGTCACTGTGTGGGCTTCATTGCCCAGTGACGCTCATGCCTCATTCCCGTTGGTCACAGGTTCGAAACCGCCGAGTAACCGGCTACATATGTGGCGTCCTGCATAGTGTCTCATCGAGGTGGCGGTTCGGGCCAGGGATATACGTCACAGGCGATATGCCCGTCTTCTCCCACTAGGGTGCCCCGAAATGACCGAAAGGCCCCGCGGAGGGGCCTCTCGGTCGTCTGTACGGGTACGGAATCCGTTCCCGTCACGGGTCACGGCGCGGGGTTACGGCGCGTGGTTACAGCGCCGGGGGCACGGCGCGGGGTCACAGCGCCGGGGTTACAGCGCGGCCCCGAGGAGCATGCCGAGCCCGTACGTGACGGCCGCCGCGGCCCCGCCCAGGAGCAGCTGGCGCAGCCCGCTGAAGAGCCAGCCGCGGGCGGTCACCCGGGCCACGAGCGCGCCGCAGGCGAAGAGGCCGAGGAGCGCGAGGAGCACGGCCGGCCAGAGCGCGGTCGCCCCGAGCAGGTACGGCAGTACGGGGAGCAGCGCGCCGAGCGCGAAGGAGCCGAAGGAGGAGACCGCGGCGACCATCGGCGACGGAAGGTCGTCCGGGTCGATGCCGAGTTCCTCGCGCGCGTGGATCTCCAGGGCCTGCTCGGGGTCCTTCGACAGCTGCATGGCGACCTCGCGGGCGAGCGCCGGCTCGACGCCCCGGGAGACGTAGAGCGCGGCCAGCTCCTCCATCTCGTCGATCGGGTGCTTGCGCAACTGGCGCCGCTCGACGTCCAGTTCCGCCTGGACGAGTTCGCGCTGCGAGGCGACGGAAGTGTATTCGCCCGCGGCCATCGAGAAGGCGCCCGCCGCGAGTCCGGCGAGGCCGGTGATGGCGACGGTCTGCGGGGAGACCGCGCCGCCGGCGACGCCGGTCATCAGGGCGAGGTTGGAGACCAGGCCGTCCATCGCGCCGAACACGGCGGGACGCAGCCAGCCGCCGTTGACGTCGCGGTGCGTGTGGTTGTCGCGGTGGGCCTCGTGCAGTGGCGCCTGAGCTTCGATGATGGACATGACTCTCCCTCGTTCCGGCGGGCCGGGTCGCACCCGCCGCCCCCAACTCACTCGAACATACGCATGATGTAAGGGGCGCGCCAGCAAGGCAGGCCGTACTTACTAAGGCCTGCCTTGCTGCGTGAACCGGGTCCTGGCGTGGTGTCAGGCGGGTGACAGAGACGTTTCTTCGGCGAGTTCGCGGCCCGGGGTGGCACAGATCCAGGCATCGGGGCGCCATGGGTGCGCCTCTCCCGAGGAAGGGGCCGCGAGATGGTGAC
Organism: Streptomyces sp. NPDC058664; assembly: GCF_042716635.1. Taxonomy (NCBI): domain Bacteria; kingdom Bacillati; phylum Actinomycetota; class Actinomycetes; order Kitasatosporales; family Streptomycetaceae; genus Streptomyces; species Streptomyces sp. NPDC058664. Next base: position 95,790 of record NZ_JBHXRW010000002.1, read on the forward strand.
CACCACGGCACGCGACACACGTGAACGGGCGAGAGGGGCGCTCCTCGGCCTTGCCGTCGGCGACGCGCTCGGCGCGCCCGCCGAGAACATGCGGCCCTCCGAGATCCGCCGCCGCTGGGGCCGGATCGAGGGCTTCGTGACGGACAGCCCGGCCGGCACCGACGACACCGAGTACGCCATCTTCTCGGCGCTCCTCCTCGCCCGGCACGGCTCGGCCCTCACCGTCCAGCACGTCGAACGGGCCTGGCACCACTGGATCGCCGACCTCGACGAGGGGCCGTTCCGCGGGGCGGGCTTCTCCGAACGCGGCACCCTGGAGAACCTCCGCCGGGGGCTCGCCGCCCCCATCTCCGCCCAGCACCGCCACGCCTGGAGCGACGGTCTCGCCATGCGCGCGGCGCCCTTCGGGGTGTTCGCGGCCGGGCGCCCGGCGGAGGCGGCCCGCCTCGTCGCGATCGACGGCAGCGTCAGCCACGACGGCGAGGGCATCTACGGCGGCCAGGCGGTCGCGGCGGGCGTCGCGGCGGCGATGGCGGGCGCGACGGTCACGTCCGTGATCGCGGCGGCCCTCTCCGTCGTACCGATGGACTCGTGGACGGCCCGCTCGCTGCGCCGCGCGGTGGTCGCCGCCCAGCGCGTCCAGCCGGACCCGCTCACCCGTGAACGCCAGGTCCGCTCGGCGGTCGTCATCGGCGGTTACCCCTGGACGGACCTGGCCCCCGAGGCGGTGGGCCTGGCGTTCGGCGCCTTCGCCGCGGCGCGCGGAGACTTCCGTACGGCCGTCCTCACCGCCGTCAACATGGGCCGCGACGCCGACACCACGGCGGCGGTGGCGGGCGCCCTGGCCGGCGCGATGGCGGGCGCCTCGGCGATCCCGGAGGAGTGGTCGACGGCCATCGCCCCCGTCACCGGCAGCTGCCTCCCCTCGATGCGCGGCTACCACGTCCTGGACGTAGCGGACCTTCTGACCCCGGAGGCGGACACCTGATGAACACGAACGACACGACGACGACGGACATCGCACTCACTGCTGTGGGCAATCGTTCCGCAGGGCGGGACGGGTGGGCACGGCACTTGGTGCCGGGTCCCGAGCCCTTGCTCGCCGCCCACCAGGACCTCGCCGCGCCCACGGTGCCGGGCTCCGGCTTCCTGCTCGGCGCCCACCGGGAACCGCCGCCACCCCCGGCACCGGACGCACAGGTCCACGCCCCGGCCAACGCGAGCCGCGACGCCGTCGAAGGCCTCCTCCTCGGCCTCGCCGCGGGCGACGCGGCGGGATGGCCCGCCGCCAGGCACCGCGCCGCCCGCATGCCCGAGTGGACCCGCCGTCTCACCCGCGAACTCGACACCTTCGCCGAACAGAACGCCACGACCACCCTCCCCGTCCCCATCGCCCTCAACCAGCCGCCGGAACCGCTCCGTCTCGGCCCCTCCGACGACGCCGAGTGGGCGGCCTTCACCGCCGAGGCCGTCCTCACCGCCTCCGGCCAGGTCTTCGCCGGCCTCCCCCCGGAGCGCCGCCTGCGCGCCGCCGTCGACCTCGCCTGGAACGCCCTCGCCGGGCAGGTCGCCGCCGCCGCGGACCGCGCCCCCGAGGTCGAGTCCGCCGTGCTCCCGCTCCGCGCCCGGATCTCCGTACGGGCGGGTCTCGGCAATCTCGCCACCGGGCTGCGCCCGCCCGCCACCGGCCACGACAACCCGCACTTCTTCGACGACGCCGCCTGTGTACGGGCCGTCGTCCTCGCCCTCGTCCACCCCGGAGACCCGCGCGCGGCCGCCGAACTCGCGGAGTTCGACGCCCGGTACACCCAGGACGGCGACGGCGTCCACGGCGCCCGCGCGATGGCGGCGGCCGTCGCCGCCGCGTTCGGCGGGGCGACGGTCGACGAGAGCGTCGAGGCCGCGCTGGAAGAACTCCCGTCCGTCACGGAGATCGGCCGCAACGCCCGGTACGCGGTGAAGCTGGCCCGGACGGCCGGTTCGGCCTTCGAACTGGTGCCGCTCCTGGAGCACCAGATCGTGGACCACGTCTACAGCTACGGGATCGCGGCCGCCGAGACCGTTCCGGTGGCGCTCGCGCTCGCCACCGCCGCCCGGGGCGAGATGACGGCCGCCGTACCGGCCGCCGTCTGCCTCTCGCGGGTCGCCGACTCCGCCCCCGCGCTCGCGGGCGCGCTCACCGGGGCGCTCGGCGGGGGCCGTTCGGTGCCGGCGACGTGGCGCGAGGCGTGCCGGACGCTCGCGGGCTGCGCGCTGCCCCGGCTGGCGGGGACGGATCTGGTCGAACTCGCCGGGCTGCTCGCAGCCACGGAACCGGCCACCCCGGGTGGACAATTCCGACATGACACCCACACTGGATGACCGGATCACCGGCAGTCTCCTCGGGGCCGCCGTCGGCGACGCGCTCGGCGGCCCCGTCGAGGGCTACACCCCCGAGCAGATCGTGGAACGGCACGGCGGCCGGGTCACGGGGATCGTCGGCCCCTGGAACGGCGGCGAGTGGCGCACCGCCCGCCCCATCGCCCCGTACCACAAGGGCGACGGGCACGTCACCGACGACACCTTGATGACCCACGCCCTGATCAGGGTGTACGAGAAGGTCCGCGGCCACCTCGACGCGTACGCGGTCGCGGACCACCTCGTGCCCGAACTCATGGGCTCCCCCGTCTGGATCCCGGAGCTGGAGGCGGAGGCGCTGCCGCTCCAGCGGATCTTCCTGGCCGAGAAGTGGATCGTGGCCCGGCTCCACTACGGCCATGTGGACCCCCGCGAGGCCGGCACCGGCAACATCGTCAACTGCGGCGCCGCGATGTACATGGCACCGGTCGGGCTCGTCAACGCGGCCCACCCGGAGGCCGCGTACGCCGAGGCCCTCGACGTCGCGGGCGCCCACCAGTCCTCGTACGGCCGTGAGGCGGCGGGGGTGTTCGCGGCGGCGGTGGCGGCGGCGTGCGCACCGGACGCCACACCGTCCTCGGTGGTCGGGGCGGCCCTCGCCCTCGCGAAGGACGGCACGCGGTCGGCGATCGAGGCGGTCGCCGAAGTGGCGGCACGGTACACGGACTTCGAGCCGGCCCTGACCCCGCTCCGCAAGGCGGTGGCCCCCTTCGACTCGGTCGGCCCCGACTACCGCTCCCCCTCCCTCGGCGCCCGCCGCCCCTCCCGCCTGCACGCGATCGAGGAGCTCCCGATCGCCCTCGGCATGCTCCTGGTCGGCGAGGGCGACTTCCGCCGTACGGTCCTTGGCGCGGTCAACTACGGCCGCGACTGCGACTCGATCGCCACGATGGCGGGCGCGGTCGTGGGCGCGCTGCACGGAGAGTCCGCGGTGCCCGCCGACTGGGCGAAGCGGGTGGCGGAGGCGAGCCGTCTGGACCTGCACGCCCCGGCGAGGGCGCTGACCGAGGTGACCCGCGAGGTCTTCGCCCGGGACACGGAGCGCCGCCGGGCCCACGAGTCGGCGTTCTCGGCCCTGACGAGCGGCGCCCGGTGAACCTCCGCCTGACCTGGGTCCAGCCGGAGGACCTGGTGGGCCACGAACTCCGCCAGGCCAGGGAGGACGGCCGCGACGCGAGCGCCCTCGCGGCCCGCTGGGCGGCAGCGGGCGGCCCCCCGGCCCCCGGGCCGGCCGGTGCCTCCGAGACACCCCGCCCGGACCTCCGCGACCTGGCGACAGAACTCCTGGACGCCCTGGCGACCCTCCCGACCCCCCTCGCGGAACGTGAACCGACCCGGCTCCCCGCCATCCAGGCTTTGACGACCCCCCGCACCACCCCTCCCCCAGACCCTGACGGGACCGGGGGCTCCGCCACCGCTGTGGGCAATCGTCCCGCAGGGCGGGAGGGGTGGGCGCAGCCCCCGTTGCCGGGTCCCGGCCTCCCGCACCGCGCCCACCAGGCCCCACCCGCACCCCCGCTGCCCGGCACCGACCAGCCGCGCGTAGCGCCGAGCCCCCAAGGGCTCGGGGGGCTCGGGGGGCTCGGGGAGCTCGGGGGGCTCGGGGGGCTCGGGGGCGAAGCCCCCGACGGTCTCCTCCACCGCCTGCACGCCGCCTGGCTCGGTCGTGCCGTCGGGTGTCTGCTCGGCAAGCCCGTCGAGAAGCTGCCCCTCCCGGCCATCCGCGCCCTCGCCCGTGCCACCGGCAACTGGCCCCTCTCCACCTGGTTCACCGCCCGCGGCGTCCCGCCGGAACTGCTCGCCGCCCATCCCTGGAACCGTCGCTCCGCCGCCACCTCCCTCGCCGAGAACATCGACGGGATGCCCGAGGACGACGACCTCAACTACCCCCTGCTCAATCTGCTGCTCCTCCAGCGGCACGGCCGCGACTTCACCACCACCGACGTCGCCCGCCTCTGGCTCGACGAGCTTCCCGCCGGCCGCACCTTCACGGCCGAGCGGGTCGCCTACCGCAATCTCCTCGACGGCGTGGAACCCCCGCTGACCGCCGTCCACCGCAACCCCTTCCGCGAGTGGATCGGCGCCCAGATCCGGGCCGACGTCCACGGCTGGACCCGTCCGGGCGATCCGGTCGGCGCCGCGGGACAGGCCTACCGGGACGCGGTGCTCACCCACACCGCGAACGGCGTCTACGGCGCCATGTTCGTCGCCGCCACCCTCGCCACGGCGGCGAGCGGCACCGCCGACGTCCATCAGTCGCTCGCCGCCGGCCTCGGCGTGGTCCCGCCGCGCTCCCGCCTCGCGGAGGCCGTCCGCCGAGGGATCGGGCTCGCCCACGAGGCGACCGACTTCGACGCCGTCGTCGACCGGCTGCACGCCGAACTCGGCGGGTACCACTGGGTGCATGCCGTCCCGAACGCCGCCCTGCTCGCCGCCGCCCTCACCCACGCCGACGGCGACTTCTCCCGCTCCGTCTGCGCGGCCGTCTCCGGAGGCTGGGACACCGATTCCAACGGGGCCACCGCCGGCTCCGTCGCCGGGCTGCTCGCCGGGCACCCCGACCGGCTGCCCGAGCACTGGACCTCCCCCCTCAAGAACCGTCTCTCGACCTCGGTCCCGTCCTTCGACGGCATCGGCTTCGACACCCTGGCCGAACTGACCCACCTGGAGGCAGTACGCCCATGACCAGCATCGTCGTACTCGGCAGCACCAACATGGATCTCGTCACCTACGTGCCGAGGGCCCCGGCCCTCGGCGAGACGGTCACCGGCCGTTCCTTCCGTACGATCCCGGGCGGCAAGGGTGCCAACCAGGCCGTCGCCGCCGCCCGCGCGGGCGCCGAGGTGGCGATGATCGGCGCGGTCGGCACGGACGACTTCGGGGCACGGCTCCGCGCCACCCTGGAGCACTGCTCGGTGGACACCGATCTCCTGCGCACCGCCGAGGGCTCCTCCGGCACCGCGCACATCGTCGTCGACGACGAGGGCGGCAACGCGATCGTCGTCGTCCCCGGCGCCAACGGCACCGTCACCTCCCTGACCCATGGCGACGAGGCGCTCATCGGCACCGCGGACGCCCTGCTCCTCCAGCTCGAACTGCCCCTCTCCGTCGTCGTGGAGGGCGCCGCGACCGCCCGCCGGCTCGGCGTCCGCACCGTCCTCACCCCCGCCCCCGCCCAGCCCCTTCCGCCCGAACTCCTCGCCGCGACCGACCTGTTGGTGCCCAACGAGCACGAGGCCGCCGCGCTCACCGGACTCACCGACCCGCGCGAGGCCGCCCTGGCCCTGCTCCGGGACGTCCCCGAGGTGGTCGTCACCCTGGGGGCGGCCGGCAGCCTGTACGCGGTGCGGGGCGCCGATCCGATCACGGTGCCCGCCCCCCGGGTCCGGGCCGTCGACACCACCGCGGCCGGCGACACCTTCGTCGGCTCCCTCGCGGTCGCCCTCGGCGAGGGCCGCCCCGCCCCGGAGGCCCTGGCCTGGGCGCAGACCGCCGCCGCGCTCTCCGTCCGGCGGGAGGGCGCGTCGACCTCGATGCCGTACCGCGTCGAGATCGAGGCGGCCTTCCTCTCCCCCGACTCCCTGGAGGCCGACCCCGTATGACCGTCCACGCACCGGTGACCGCGCACACCCCGGCCACCGCACCCCCCGCGCCTCCCGCTCCGCCCCTGCACGGACTGCGCGTCCTGGATCTCGCGACCCTCTTCGCCGGTCCGCTCGCGGCCATGATGCTCGGTGACTTCGGCGCCGACGTCGTCAAGGTCGAGCACCCCCGCAAGCCCGATCCGTCCCGTGGCCACGGCCCCGCGAAGGACGGCGTCGGCCTCTGGTGGAAGGTCCTCGGCCGCAACAAGCGGACGATGACCCTCGACCTGTCCTCGCCGGGAGGCCGTGACACGCTCCTGGCGCTCGCCGCCGACGCCGACGTGATCGTGGAGAACTTCCGCCCCGGCACCCTGGAGCGCTGGGGTCTGGGCTGGGAGGAGCTCTCCACGGTCAACCCGCGCCTCGTCCTCGCCCGGGTCACCGGCTTCGGCCAGTTCGGCCCGTACTCCCACCGCCCGGGCTTCGGCACCCTCGCTGAGGCGATGAGCGGTTTCGCCGCCATCACCGGCGAACCCGAGGGCCCGCCCACCCTGCCGCCCTTCGGCCTGGCCGACTCGATCGCCGCTCTGGCCACGGCGTACGCGGTGATGACCGCGCTCACCGCCAGGACGACGACCGGACGCGGCCAGGTCGTCGACATGGCGATCATCGAACCGATGCTCGCCGTCATCGGACCCCACCCCCTCTGGTACGACCAACTCGGTTACGTCCAGCCCCGGACCGGCAACCGGTCCCGCAACAACGCCCCCCGCAACACCTATCGGACCGCCGACGGCTCCTGGGTCGCCGTCTCCACCTCCGCCCAGTCGATCGCCGAGCGGGTGCTCCGGCTCGTCGGCCGGCCGGAGCTGATCGACGAGCCGTGGTTCGCCGACGGCACGGGCCGGGCCGAGCACGCGGACGTCCTGGACGAGGCGGTCGGCGCGTGGATCGCCCGTCGCACCCGGGACGAGGCGATGGCGGCCTTCGAGAAGGCGGAGGCGGCCATCGCCCCCGTCTACGACATCCGGGACGTCGTCGACGACCCCCAGTACCGGGCGCTCGGCACCGTCACCGAGGTGCAGGACCCCGAACTCGGCCCGATCAAGATGCAGAACGTCCTCTTCCGCCTCTCCGAGACGCCCGGAGGCATCCGCTGGCCCGGCCGCCCCCACGGCGCCGACACCACCGCCGTCCTCTCCGAACTCGGCCTCAGCCCCGCCGAGATCGACCGCCTCCGCGACCAGGGAGCGGTATGAGCGCCCTGGCCGAAGTCGACGCTCTCCACCGGGTCCGTACACCCCTCACCTGGCTGTACGCCCCCGGCGACCGCCCCGAGGTCGTCCGCAAGGCGCTCGCCTCCGGCGCCGACGTCGTGATCGTCGACCTGGAGGACGCGGTCGCCCCGCACCGCAAGGCGTACGCCCTGGACGCCACGGCGGATCTCCTCGCGGACGTCCACCCCGTCCCGGTGCACGTCCGTGTCCACTCCCCGCACGACATCCCCACCCTGGCCTCCCTCCCCGGCCTCCGCGGTCTCCGTGTACCCAAGGTGACACACGCCGCTGACATCCACCGGATCGCCGAGCTGGCCCCTGACGTCGCCCTCTACCCGCTCCTGGAGAACGCCCTCGCCGTGGAGCACGCGTACGCCATCGCGACCGCCCACCCGGCGGTGCGCGGGATCGCGCTCGGCGAGGCCGATCTCCGCGCCGACCTGGGCGTACGGGAGGACAGCGGCCTGGACTGGCCGCGCGGCCGGGTGGTGGTCGCGGCCCGGGCGGCCGCCCTCCCGCCGCCGGCCCAGTCGGTCCACCCCGACATCCGCGACCTGGGCGCGCTGGCCGCGAGCTGCGCCCGGGGCCGGGCCATGGGCTTCCTCGGCCGGGCCGCCATCCACCCCTGCCAGCTCCCGGTCATCGAGCGGGCCTACCTGCCCACCCCTGAGGAGGTCGACGCGGCACGGGAGGTCGTCGCGGCGGCCGGGACCGGGCGGGGCGCGCTCGCCCTCCCCGACGGCCGCTTCGTCGACGCGGCGGTGGTGGAGGGCGCCCACCGGGTCCTCGCCCTCGCGGCCCGGTCGGACTGACACCCGTACCCCGGCAGACGGAAGGGCCGCCGGGACCTCTCGGTCCCGGCGGCCCTTCCCCTGCTGTGAACGATCAGCTCTTGGCGGCGGACCCGGCGCCGTTGTCGGCACCGTGCTCCACGTCCTTCTCGGAATCCGTGCCCTTGCCCGCGTCCGCATCCGTGTCCGCGTCCGCGTCCGGTGCGTCGTCCCGCGGCTCGGCCTCGTCCGCCGGCTCGACATCGTCGGCGTCGTCGACCTCATCCGTCTTGTCGGTCTTATCGGCCTTGTCGGCCTTGTCGGCCTTCGGTTCCACGATCTCCTCGCGGCCGGGGCGGACGCGCGACGAGATCACGATGTAGACCACCGCGAGCACGAAGACGACGATCGCCGTCCACACGTTCAGCCGCAGGCCGAGCACGTGGTGCGCCTCGTCGACGCGCATGTACTCGATCCAGGCCCGACCGGCGCAGTAGGCGGCGACGTAGAGCGCGAAGGCACGCCCGTGGCCGAGCTTGAAGCGGCGGTCGGCCCAGACGACCAGGACGGCGACGCCGACGCACCAGAGCGACTCGTAGAGGAAGGTCGGGTGGTACGTCCCGGCCTCGCGGTTCGCGCTCTCGGTGATCTCGAGCGCCCAGGGCACCTTGGTCGGCTTGCCGTAGAGCTCCTGGTTGAACCAGTTGCCCCAGCGGCCGATGGCCTGGGCGAGGGCGATACCGGGGGCGATGGCGTCGGCGTACGCCGGGAGCGGGATGCCCCGGCGGCGGCAGCCGATCCAGGCGCCCACCGCGCCGAGCGCGATGGCGCCCCAGATGCCGAGGCCGCCCTCCCAGATCTTGAAGGCGTCGACCCAGTTCTCACCCTCGCTGAAGTACAGCTGGTAGTCGGTGATCACGTGGTAGAGGCGTCCGCCGACGAGGCCGAAGGGCACCGCCCAGACGGCGATGTCGGCCACGGTGCCGGCGGTGCCGCCCCGGGCGATCCACCGCTTGTTGCCGTACCAGACGGCGACGAAGACACCGATGATGATGCAGAAGGCATAGCCGCGCAGCGGGATCGGTCCGAGGTTGATCACGCCGGTCGACGGGCTGGGAATGTAGGCAAGGTCCATGGCAGGACCGACGCTACCCTGCCGGGCGGGCGGGACGGCAGCCCGCCCGGCAACGTATGGGTAACTAAGCCGCCGGACTATCCCGCCGAGGGCGAGGCCGTACCGGGCTTCTTGCCCTTGTTGGCCTCGGCGACCCACTTCTTCAGGTTCTCCGGGGAGATCTGCTCTCCCCCCTTCGTCGGGAAGATCGATTCTCCGTTGAGGAGGACGGAGGGCGTGCCGCGGAAGCTGCCGCTCCGGAAGGCCTCGTTCGACTTGACGACCCAGCTGTCGTGCGTGCCCTCGTTGACACAGCTGCGGAAGGCGGGCGTGTCGAGCCCCGGCACCTTCGCCGCCAGCTCGATCAGCTTCTCGTTCTTCCCGAAGGCGTCGTCCGTCTCCTGCGGCTGGTTGATGTACAGCGTGTCGTGGTACGCGGTGAACTTCCCCGCGTCCTGGGCGCACGCGGCCGCGTTCGCCGCGCGCAGGGAGCCGCTGCCGCCCATGTTCCCGTCGATGAGGGTGGCGAGGTGGTACTCGGTCCTGAGGGCGCCGGAGGCCTCGAGCTCGTGGATCGCGTCCCGCATGACGTTCTCGAACTGGGCGCACGCCGGGCAGCGGAAGTCCTCCCAGATCTGGAGCGTCGACGGCGCGTCCGCCCTGCCCGTCGGGATGGCGGGCTTGCCGTCCTCCTCGGTCGCCCCGGTCGGCGCGACGACCGGGCCCGCCTTGTCCGACCCGCCGTCCTTGTCGCCTCCGGCGGCGATCACGCCGACGACCGCGGCCAGGCCGAGGACGCCGACCACCGCCGCCGACACGATCAGGACGCGCCGCTGCTTCTCGCGGGCCTTCTCGCGCTCACGCTGCTGTTGGAGGCGCTCCCGCGCGCTCCCTGACCCGTCACCACGGTTCTTCTCGCTCACACCCCAGGAACGAACCGGGGAGGCACGTACGCGCCTCCCCGGTCCCAGATCCACCCAAATGGGTTACGAAACGCGGCGCACGCCCTCGGCGAGTTCGGCCGCCAGTTCCCTTACGGCGGCGAGTCCCGCGGCCTCGTCGCCGTCGGCGTCGAGGATCCGCTTCACGAACGCGGAGCCGACGATGACGCCGTCGGCGAAGGCCGCGACCTCCTTGGCCTGGACGGCGTTGGAGACGCCGAGCCCGACGCAGACCGGGAGGTCCGCCCTCGTGGCCCGGGTGCGGCGGACGAGATCGGCCGCCTGCTCGCCGACCGACTCGCGGGTGCCGGTGACGCCCATCAGGGAGGCGGCGTAGACGAAGCCGGAGCCGGCCGCCGTGATGGTGGCGAGGCGCTCGTCCCTGCTGCTGGGCGCGACGACGAAGACGGTGGCGAGACCGTGCTTGTCGGCGTGCTCGCGCCAGAGGGCGGACTCCTGGACCGGCAGATCGGGCAGGATGCAGCCGGCGCCGCCGGCCGCGGCGAGCTCCTCGGTGAAGCGCTCGACGCCGTACCGGTCGATCGGGTTCCAGTACGTCATGACGAGGACCGGCTTGCCGGTGGCCTCGTGGGCCTCGCGGACCGTGCGCATCACGTCGGCGATCCGGACGCCGCCGCGCAGGGCGATGTCGTCGGCGGTCTGGATGACCGGCCCGTCGAGGACCGGGTCGCTGTGCGGGAGACCGACCTCGACCACGTCCGCGCCGCCGTCGAAGACGGCCTTGATCGCCGCGATGCCGCCGTCGACGGTCGGGAAGCCGGCCGGGAGGTAGGCGATGAGCGCGGCCCGGTCCTCGGACTTCGCCCGGGCGAGGGTGTCGCTCAACAGCTGGATGTTGCCGCTCACTTCGCGTCCCCCTCGATCTCGGCGGTGCCGGTGCCGGCGTCCGCGGCGACCTCGGCGTCGGTGTCGTACAGGCCGAAGTAGCGGGCGGCCGTGTCCATGTCCTTGTCGCCGCGCCCGGACAGGTTGACGAGCAGCAGGGCGTCCCTGCCGAGCTCCTTGCCGACCTCCAGGGCCCCGGCGAGGGCGTGCGCCGACTCGATGGCCGGGATGATGCCCTCGGTACGGGAGAGCAGCCGCAGCGCCTGCATGGCGGCGTCGTCGGTGACGGCGCGGTACTCGCCGCGCCCGCTGTCCTTGAGGTACGCGTGCTCGGGGCCGATGCCCGGGTAGTCGAGGCCGGCCGAGATCGAGTACGGCTCGGTGATCTGGCCCTCCTCGTCCTGGAGGACGTACGACCGGGAACCGTGCAGGATGCCGGGCTCGCCGGCGGTGAGGGTGGCCGCGTGCTCGCCGGTCTCGACGCCGTGGCCGGCCGGCTCGCAGCCGATCAGGCGGACGTCCGCGTCCGGGACGAAGGCGTGGAAGAGGCCGATGGCGTTGGAGCCGCCGCCGACGCAGGCGATCGCCGCGTCGGGAAGGCGTCCGGCGCGCTCCAGGAGCTGACGCCGGGCCTCGACGCCGATGACCCGGTGGAAGTCCCGGACCATGGCGGGGAAGGGGTGCGGTCCGGCGACGGTGCCGAACAGGTAGTGGGTCCTGTCCACGTTGGCGACCCAGTCGCGGAAGGCCTCGTTGATGGCGTCCTTGAGGGTGCGGCTGCCGGACTTCACGGCGACGACCTCGGCACCGAGCATCCGCATCCGGGCCACGTTGAGGGCCTGGCGCCGGGTGTCGATCTCACCCATGTAGATGGTGCAGTCGAGGCCGAAGAGGGCGCAGGCGGTGGCGGTGGCCACGCCGTGCTGTCCGGCGCCGGTCTCGGCGATGACCCGGGTCTTGCCCATGCGCTTGGTCAGCAGGGCCTGGCCGAGCACGTTGTTGATCTTGTGCGAGCCGGTGTGGTTGAGGTCCTCGCGCTTGAGGAAGATCCGGGCGCCGCCGGCGTGCTCGGCGAACCGCGGCACCTCGGTGAGGGCGCTCGGCCGGCCCGTGTAGTTGACCATCAGGTCGTTGAGCTCGCGGGCGAACTCCGGGTCGGACTTGGCCTTGTCGTACTCGACCGCCACCTCGTCGACGGCGGCGACGAGGGCCTCGGGGATGAACTTGCCGCCGTAGGCGCCGAAGTAGCCCTCGGGGGTGGGGACCTGACCCTCCGGGTCGGGAATGAAGAACTCGCTGGACATGCGGCTGCTCCTCGCGGGGCGGACGCCCCGGATCGCGTGCGGTGATGGGTCACGGTATGCGCGCGACTCGCTCACGTACGGCAACGCCACCGGGCCGAGCCCGTCGCCCGCCCCCGTGTGGGCAATCGTCCCGCAGGGCGGGACGATTGCCCACACGGGACGGCGCCCTAGGCGGCGCCTCCGCCCCTTGTACCCGGACCCGCACCAACAGGTGCGGCGCACATGGGGTGCGGGTCAAGGCGCGGAAGCCTGGGCCCGGCAAGGGGCGGCGGGGCGTGGCCGTGTCAGGTGGCGTTGAAGTCGTACGTGAGAACGCGCGCGAGGCGCGGGCGCCATCGCATGCCGTTGACCTGGCCGGGCTCGGAGCCGATGACGTACCGCACCCGGCGGCCGTGGACACGGCGGGCGGGCGCCCGGCAGCCGCGCGGCCGGCAGCCACGGGCGAGCGGGGCGTGGGCGGGGACGGACGCGGCGGTACGCAGCATCCGGCGCCGTCCCACGGGGTTCGCCGACGGCATGCCGACCGGACCCGGGGCGGTGCCCCGGGAGGTCGGCGTGGCACGGCGGACGGTCATGGATCCGGTCAGCTCCGGCCGTGTCGCAGGGCGGGGTGGGCGCCGGCGGCGACGAGGTCGGCGACGGCGGCCTTCGGGTCGCGGCCGGTGACGAGGGACTCGCCGACGAGGACCGCGTCGGCGCCCACGTTGGCGTAGGCGATGAGGTCGTGCGGACCGCGGACGCCGGACTCGGCGATCTTGACGATGTGCGCCGGGATCTCGGGGGCGACGCGCTCGAAGGTGGTGCGGTCGACCTCGAGGGTCTTGAGGTTGCGCGCGTTGACGCCGATGATCCGGGCGCCCGCGTCGACGGCGCGGTCGACCTCGTCCTCGTCGTGCACCTCGACCAGCGGGGTGAGCCCGATCGACTCGGCGCGCTCGATGAGGGAGACCAGCGCCTCCTGCTCCAGGGCGGCGACGATGAGGAGCGCGAGATCCGCTCCGTACGCCCGGGCTTCCCAGAGCTGGTACGCGGTGACGATGAAGTCCTTGCGCAGGACCGGGATGTCGACCCGGGCCCGGACGGCTTCCAGGTCCGCGAGCGAACCGCCGAAGCGGCGCTGCTCGGTGAGGACGGAGATGACGGCGGCGCCGCCCGCCTCGTAGTCCGCGGCGAGACCGGCCGGGTCGGCGATCGCGGCGAGCGCGCCCTTGGACGGGCTGGAGCGCTTGACCTCGCAGATCACCTTGACGCCGTCCCCGCGCAGTGCGGCGACGCCGTCCTTGGCCTGCGGAGCCTTGGCGGCGCGCTCCTTGAGCTCGTCGAGGGTGACCCGCGCCTGCCGCTCTGCGAGGTCGGCGCGTACGCCTTCGATGATCTCGTCGAGCACACTCACGCGAGGGGCCCCCTTCCGGGACGGTGACGGTGATGATGAACCAGGTTCAGCCACTTCGATCCTATCCGCAGGACGGCCCCGTGACCGCATCGGCCGGAGGCGCGTCCCACCTGCTGGGACTCCCGTCGGGGTCCCCGTGGTGCCGTGCGGAGCCCTCAGGGGGCCAGCGCGGAGCCGAAGGGGAGGTTCCTGACGAGGGTGAAGAGGGCGAGAGCGGCCCCGATGCCCCACCACAGGACCGGGGAGACCGCGAGGCGCATGGGCATCCCGCGGACGGCACGAATCAGCCAGAGGGCCATGAGGACGCCGAAGAGTCCGTAGCCGACGACGGCGAGGGCGTTGGCGCCGAGGGCGGCCGGGAGGTCGCCGTGGACGAAGGCGTGGGCGCTGCGGAGTCCGCCGCATCCGGGGCAGTAGAGACCGGTGAAGCGGAGCAGCGGGCAGACCGGGTAGTGCCCGGGTTCGTTGGGGTCGACGGTCCCGACGTACGCGAAGGCGGCGGCGACTCCGGCGAGGGTGGCGACCGGCGCGGTCAGTCGTCGCGCGAGCGACCTGGGCGGCGGTACGTGGCCTCCGGGACCGGGTCCGGGCCAGGAGGGCGCGTGCGGGGGTACGCGGGCGTCCCCCGGCACCGGGCCATCGGTCCACGCGGGCGCGTGCGGGACCGTGGGAGGACTCTGCGGCCCGGACGCGCCGCTCCCCGCGGGGACCGGCGGGTCCGCCCGGTCGGGCCCGCCCGCCGGGCCCGGTGGGTCCGCCGGGGCGGGTTCACCCGGTCGGGTGGGGGAAGTGTCGGTCACGGCTCCGGCCGTCGGCTGCGGGTCCACCCGGTGATTCTCGCCCCGGACGCGCGGGAGCGCAGCCCGGCACGGCCGGACTGCGCTCCCGGATGCGGCGTGTCGCGTCAGGAACGGGCCCGCGCGGTCGTGGTGGCGGCCTCGCGGGCGGCGGCGACGGTCTCCGACTCCTTCGGCATGCCGAGACCCGCGGCCTTCATCGCGCCGCCGACGATGCCGCCGAGCACGACGACGGCCATGCCGGCCCAGAAGCCGGGTCCGTTGGCGGCAACCATGAAGACTCCGGCGATGCAGAAGCCGATGAAGGAGATGATGACACCGGTCCAGGCGGCCGGGGTGTGTCCGTGGGCGCTGCCCGCCATGAGTTGCTCCTCGTTGCAGTTGCTCGATGGTGAGGTCTCGCGTGCGCGGACTCTCGGCGCTCATTGTCCCGCACGCGGGCGCGTGAGGATGAATCGGGGGTACCGGGACGATCACGCGTCACGGTCGGCGCGCCCGTCACGGGGCGTGGGTGGGGTCCTCGCCGCGGTCCAGGGCCTTCCACAGGTCCTCGGGCCGGTCCGGGTCGGTCGTGGGGGCCTTGCGTCCGGCGCGTGGGACGCCGGAGCGCTCGTAGCGGCCGCCCATCGCGGGCCAGGTCTTGCCGAAGCGCAGCGCGAAGAGGCCGGCGAGCAGGATGAGGGCGGCGCCGGCGGCGGTCACGTACGGCCAGACGGTGTGGGTCAGGCCGGCCACGGCGGCGGCGGTGTCGCCGCTGATCCGGGCGGCCTCCGCGTTCAGGGCGGAACTGTCGGAGGCGCCGAGGACGGCGGCGAGCCCGGCGCCCGCGCCGCTGAGCGCGAGGAGCGCGGCGACGAGGGTGCGGCCGGTGCGGCGGACGGCGAAGACGGCGAAGAGCGCGGCGAGACCGACGATCGCGAGGGCGGTCGGCACGCCGGTGACGGTGCCGCCGTCGGCCTCGACGGGGACGGTGCCGCCGCCGACGGACGCGGTGCCCTCCGCCCAGATCTGGCCGGCGGAAAGCAGGACGACGGTGGCACCGAGGGCACCGAGGAGGAGGGCCGCGGCCAGGCTGCGGCGGCCGCCGGTGGGGACGGCCGCGCGGGCGGCCCGGGGCTGGGGTACGGGTACGGCACTCACGTACCCCACTATCCCCTACCTGCTCAGCCCTCGTTCATCCGGTTGGCGGTGTGGACGGCGCGGAGGACGGCCGCGGCCTTGTTGCGGCACTCGTTGTCCTCGGCGACGGGGTCGGAGTCGGCGACGACACCCGCTCCGGCCTGCACGTACGCGGTGCCGTCGCGGAGCAGGGCGGTGCGGATGGCGATGGCCGTGTCCGCGTCTCCGGCGAAATCGAGATAACCGACACACCCGCCGTACAGGCCGCGCCGGGAGGGCTCGAGCTCCTCGATGATCTGCATGGCGCGGGGCTTGGGCGCGCCGGAGAGCGTGCCGGCGGGGAAGCAGGCGGTGAGGACGTCGAAGGCGGTCCTCCCCTCGGCGACCTCGCCGGTCACGGTGGAGACGATGTGCATGACGTGCGAGTAGCGCTCGACGGACATGAAGTCGACGACCTCGACGGAGCCGGGCGCGCAGACCCGGCCGAGGTCGTTGCGGCCGAGGTCGACGAGCATGAGGTGCTCGGCGCGTTCCTTGGGGTCGGCGAGCAGCTCCTCGGCGAGGTCGTGGTCCTCCTGCGGGGTGGCGCCGCGGTGCCGGGTGCCGGCGATGGGGTGGAGCATCGCGTGCCCGTCCTCGACCTTGACGAGGGCCTCGGGGCTGGATCCGACGACGTCGAAGCCGTTCTCGAAGCGGAACAGGTACATGTACGGGGAGGGGTTGGTGGCCCGCAGGACCCGGTAGACGTCGAGCGCGGAGGCGGTGCACGGGGTCTCGAACCGCTGCGAGGGCACGACCTGGAAGGCCTCGCCGGCCCGGATGCGTTCCTTGACGTCCTCGACGGCGTCCTGGTAGGCCGGACCGCCCCAGAGGGCCGAGAACTCGGGGAGTTCGGAGGCGGGCAGGGCGGTGGGGGCGGTGGCGACCGGGCGGGCCAGGTCGGCCTGCATGGCGTCGAGGCGGGCGACGGCGTGCGCGTACGCCTCGTCGACGCCGGTCTCCAGGTCGTTGTGGTTGATCGCGTTGGCGATCAGCAGGACCGAGCCGTCCCAGTGGTCGAGGACCGCGAGGTCGCTGGTGAGGAGCATGGTCAGCTCGGGGAGCCGCAGGTCGTCCCGGCCGTGCTCGCCGATCTTCTCCAGTCGGCGGACGATGTCGTAACCGAGGTAGCCGACCATGCCGCCGGTGAAGGGCGGCATCCCGGACGCGAGGTCCCGGGGGGTGTGGAGGGTCTCGACGGTGGCGCGCAGGGCCTGGAGGGGGTCGCCGTCGGTGGGGACGCCGACGGGCGGGGTGCCGAGCCAGTGCGCCTCGCCGTCCTTCACCGTCAGGGTGGCGTCGCTGCGGACGCCGATGAAGGAGTAGCGGGACCAGCTGCGGCCGTTCTCCGCGGATTCGAGGAGGAAGGTGCCGGGCCGTTCGGCGGCGAGCTTGCGGTAGAGCCCGACCGGGGTGTCGCCGTCCGCGAGGAGCCTGCGGCTGACGGGGATGACGCGGCGGTCGGCCGCCAGCTTGCGGAAGGTGTCGAGATCCATGGCGCCAGACCCTACTCGGATGCGAGGAGCACGTCGGCGTCGAAGCAGGTCCGGGCGCCGGTGTGGCAGGCGGCCCCGACCTGGTCGACCTTGACGAGGACGGTGTCGGCGTCGCAGTCGAGGGCGACGGACTTGACGTGCTGGACGTGCCCGGAGGTGTCACCCTTGACCCAGTACTCCTGGCGGCTGCGGGACCAGTAGGTGCAGCGGCCGGTGGTGAGGGTGCGGTGCAGGGCCTCGTCGTCCATCCAGCCGAGCATCAGCACCTCGCCGGTGTCGTACTGCTGGGCGATGGCGGGGACGAGCCCGTCGGGGCTGCGCTTGAGCCGGGCGGAGAGGGCCGGGTCGAGATTGCTGCTCATGGCGCCATTGTGCCGCGCCCGCGGGTGGTGTCCGGCGGAGCGTCCACTGGGCGGACCGGCGCCGGCGGTCGTACGCTGGCGGTCATGTCGACCCATGCCAAACGTGAACGGCTTCTGCTCGCCGACCTGTTGGAGGCGGCCGGTCCGGACGCCCCGACGCTCTGCGAGGGCTGGCGGACCCGGGACCTCGCGGCCCATGTGGTGGTGCGGGAGCGCCGCCCGGACGCGGCGGCCGGTTCGCTCGTGCCGGTACTGAAGGACCGGCAGGACCGGGTGATGGCGGAGTTCGCCGACAAGCCGTACGAGGAGCTGATCCGGCTCATCCGTACGGGTCCCCCGCGGTTCTCCCCGTTCACCATCAAGCAGGTGGACGAGGGGGCGAACGTCGTCGAGTTCTACGTCCACGCCGAGGACGTGCGCCGCGCCCAGCCCGACTGGTCGTCGCGCGAGCTCGACCCGGTCTTCGCCGACGCCCTCTGGTCCCGTCTGGAGCGCACCGCCCGTCTCCTCGGCCGCAAGGTCCCGGTGGGCCTCGTGCTGCGCCGCCCGAACGGCCAGACGGTGGTGGCGCACCGGGGCACCCCGGTGGTGACGGCCTCCGGGGAGCCGGGCGAGCTGACGATGTACCTGTACGGGCGCCAGGCCTCGGCCAAGGTGGAGCTGGACGGGGAGCCCGAGGCGATCGACCGGCTGCGGGAGACGAAGCAGCTGGGGCTCTGACGCACCCTGGGACCTGATCCGCCGGACAGGGCCTAGCGGGGCAGTTCGGCGCGGCGGAGGGCCGGGACCACGAGGGCGTACACGCCGGACAGGGCGCAGACCGCGGCGCTGACGACGAAGACGGGGCCGGGTCCCCAGAGGCCGATCGCCGCGCCGGTGAGCGGGAAGCCGAGCGGGGCGATGCCGAGGCTGCCGAGGCCGGAGACGGCGCTCACCCGGCCCAGGTACGCGGGGTCGCACGCGGTCTGGACGACGGCGCCGCACAGGGCCCCGGAGAGGCCGGCGAGCAGGCCGACGCAGAGGGCGAGGCCCACGGCGACCGGCAGCAGCGGGGTGTGGGCGAGCCCGCCGATCGCCACGGCTCCGAGGACGATGGTCCAGCCGAGGACGGCGCCGGCCCGGGGTATCCGGCCCTTGACGGTGAGCAGCAGGGAGGCGGCGCCGGCGCCCGTACCGAATCCGGCGAGGATCCAGCCGATGCCGGAGGCGCCCCAGCCGCGCTGGTCGGCGAGGATCGTGAGGCCGACGTTGAGGGGGCCGGCGAAGCCGAGGTCGCCGAGGAGCACGACGATCATCATCGGGCCGAGGACGCTGTGGCGGCGGAGGTAGCGCAGGCCGTCGACGAGGTCGCCCAGGGCCGTGCCGTCGCCGGTCACCCCGTCGGTACCGTCGCCGGTCGTCCCGTCCGTGCCGGGCAGCGGGCGGAGCTTGAGCGCGGCGAGCAGCGGCAGGGAGAGGGCGAAGAGGATCCCGGCGACGCCGAAGGCGGTGGCGGAGCCGCCGACGGCGATGGCGAGGCCGCCGAGCGGGGCGCCGATGACGGGGCCGAGGCGCTGGGCGATGCCGCGCATGCCCTGGACGCGGGCGAGCTGGTCGCGGGCGGTGATCCGGGGCGGAAGGGCGCCGACGGCCGGCATGAAGAGGGCGTCGACGACGCCGAACACGAGGGCGACGAGGGCGAGGGCCCACAGGCCGGGCGAGGCGAGGAAGAAGACCGCGGCGAGGCCGAGGGCGACGAGGCAGCGGACGGTGTCGGAGGCGATGACGACCCGGCGCGGGCCGAGGCGGTCGGCGATCACTCCCCCGACGAGCATGAGCAGCGCGCGGGGCACGGCGGAGACGGCCATGACGAGCCCGGCCTGGGCGGGGGTGCCGCTGCTGACGGCGGCCCAGGAGAGGGACAGGTAGTAGACGCTGTCGCCGAGCGTGGAGGCGGTGTAGGCGCCGAGCCAGCGCAGGACCTGGGGGTCGCGGTGGGCGGGGCGGGCCGCCGGCGCGATGACGGTGGCCGTCATGAGTGGTACGGGAACGCGTGGAGGTGGACGGCGACGTTCTCGCGGCCCTCGGTGTCGCCGGCCGCCTCGGCGGCACGGGCCTTCTGGTCGTACTTCTCGCAGACGGCGTCCAGCTCCTCGCCGAGTGCCTTGAGTTCGGCCGCGGTGAGGCGGGGCAGCCACTCGCTGCTGACGGAGGCGGAGCGCCACTCGTCGGACCAGGTCAGCCGCTCGTCGAGGAAGCGCCGATGGAGCTCGGTGCGCTGTTCGTTGATGGTGCGGCCGAGGGCGTCGCTCGCGGCGGCCAGCTCGGGCGTGCCGCGGACGTCCTCGTCGTGGATGCTCACGCCGTACGAGCTGGGCTGCCACCAGCGTTCGCGGCCGTCCGTGGACTGGGTCTCGGCCTCCTCGATCAGGCCGTGGTCGGCGAGCTTGCGCAGGTGGTAGCTGACCAGGGAGACGGCCTCGTCGACCTGGTCGGCGAGCTGGGAGGCGGTGGCGGTGCGGGCCACGAAGAGGGCGCGGTAGAGGCGCATCCGCAGGGGGTGCGAGATGGCTTTGAGGGTGCCGAGATCGGTGATCCGGCGGTTCTCCGGCGAGGTCATGACACGACACTAGATAGGAAAGAAAACTTGCGCAACGAACTTTGCACAAATAATCCTGTGCGTCTCGGGAAAGGAAGAGGGCCCCCGGAGGGGCCCTCACGCGCGCGTGCTCAGCGGACCGGCCGGCCCGCCTCCCGCAGCGCGTCCTTGACCTGCGAGATCCGCAGGTCACCGAAGTGGAAGACGGAGGCCGCGAGCACCGCGTCCGCGCCCGCCGCCACGGCCGGCGGGAAGTCGGAGAGCTTCCCGGCGCCGCCGGAGGCGATCACCGGCACCGTGACGTGCTTGCGCACGGCCGCGATCATCTCGGTGTCGTAGCCGTCCTTCGTCCCGTCCGCGTCCATCGAGTTGAGCAGGATCTCCCCCGCGCCGAGCTCGGCGGCCCGGTGGGCCCACTCGACGGCGTCGATGCCGGTGCCCTTGCGGCCGCCGTGCGTCGTCACCTCGAAGGAACCCGACGCGGTGCGCCGGGCGTCGACCGACAGGACGAGCACCTGGCGGCCGAAGCGCTCGGCGATCTCCTGGATCAGCTCGGGGCGCTCGATGGCGGCGGTGTTGACACCCACCTTGTCGGCACCGGCCCGCAGCAGCTTGTCGACGTCCTCCGCCGACCGGACGCCGCCGCCGACCGTGAGCGGGATGAAGACCTGTTCGGCGGTGCGGCGCACCACGTCGTAGGTGGTCTCCCGGTTGCCGGAGGAGGCGGTGATGTCGAGGAAGGTCAGCTCGTCGGCGCCCTCGGCGTCGTACAGCTTGGCCATCTCGACGGGGTCGCCGGCGTCCCGCAGGTTCTGGAAGTTGACGCCCTTGACGACCCGGCCGTTGTCGACGTCCAGGCAGGGGATGACACGTACCGCGAGGCTCACGCGTCCTCACCCCGGTACGCCTCGACCTCGACCTCGACGACCAGGCTGGGGTCGACGAAGCCGGAGACGATGATCATGGAGGCGGCGGGGCGGACGGCGTCGAACAGCTCCTTGTGGGCGCGGCCGACCTCGTCCACGTCCCGGGCGTGGGTGATGTACATCCGGGTGCGCACGACGTGCTCCGGGCCCATGTCCAGCTGCTTCAGCGCCGCGAAGGCCACGTTGAAGGAGTTCATCGCCTGCTCGTAGGGGCCTCCGCCGGCGATCTGGCCGCCGACCACCGACGTACAGCCGGAGACGAGGACCAGCCCGTTCGGCAGCTGCACCGCGCGGGAGTAGCCGAACTGGTCCTCCCAGGGGGTGCCGGTCACCACCTTGCGGAGCTCGGAGGTCACGGCTTCACCGCCGCGAGCGCCTCTTCCAGGGTGAACGCCTCGGCGTACAGCGCCTTGCCGACGATCGCGCCCTCCACGCCCAGCGGGACCAGGCCGGACAGGGCCCGCAGGTCGTCCAGGGAGGAGACGCCGCCGGAGGCGACGACGGGCTTGTCGGTGACCGCGCAGACGTTCTTCAGGAGCTCCAGGTTGGGGCCCTGGAGGGTGCCGTCCTTGGCGATGTCGGTCACGACGTACCGGGAGCAGCCCTCGGAGTCGAGGCGGGCCAGCGTCTCGTAGAGGTCGCCGCCGTCGCGGGTCCAGCCGCGTCCGCGCAGGGTGGTGCCGCGTACGTCGAGGCCGACGGCGATCTTGTCGCCGTACTCGGCGATGACCTTGGCGACCCACTCGGGGGTCTCCAGGGCGGCGGTGCCGAGGTTGACGCGGGTGCAGCCGGTGGCGAGGGCGGCGGCGAGCGAGGCGTCGTCGCGGATGCCGCCGGAGAGCTCGACCTTGATGTCCATGGCCCTGGCGACCTCGGCGATCAGCTCCCGGTTGTCACCGGTGCCGAAGGCGGCGTCGAGGTCGACCAGGTGCAGCCACTCCGCGCCGGAGTTCTGCCAGGCGAGGGCCGCTTCGAGGGGGGAGCCGTAGGAGGTCTCGGTGCCCGACTCGCCGTGCACGAGGCGGACGGCCTGGCCGTCGCGGACGTCGACGGCGGGGAGGAGTTCGAGCACGCTTCCGGTCGACACAGTCACAGGGTTCCGATCCAGTTGGTGAGGAGCTGGGCGCCGGCGTCGCCGGACTTCTCGGGGTGGAACTGGGTGGCCCACAGGGCGCCGTTCTCGACGGCCGCGACGAAGGGCTCGCCGTGGGTGGCCCAGGTCACCTTGGGGGCGCGGATGTTCTTGTTGCCGACCTCCAGGGTCCACTCGCGCACGGCGTAGGAGTGCACGAAGTAGTACCGGGCGTCGGCGTCGAGGCCCGCGAACAGCTCGGTGTCCTCGGGCGCGTCGACCGTGTTCCAGCCCATGTGGGGGACGACGGGCGCGTTCAACGGCTCGACCGTACCGGGCCACTCGTCGAGGCCCTCGCTCTCCACGCCGTGCTCGATGCCGTGCGCGAAGAGGATCTGCATGCCGACGCAGATGCCCATGACCGGGCGGCCGCCGGAGAGCCGGCGGCCGATGATCCAGTCGCCGCGGGCCTCCTTGAGGCCGCGCATGCAGGCGGAGAAGGCGCCGACGCCGGGGACGAGGAGCCCGTCCGCGTTCATCGCCTTCTCGTAGTCGCGGGTGACCTCGACGTCGGCGCCCACGCGGGCGAGCGCGCGCTCGGCGGAGCGGATGTTGCCGAAGCCGTAGTCGAAGACGACGACCTTCTTCGGAGCAGTGCTCATGGTCACGCCCACACGCTCAGTCGGAGGACGCCGGCCGCGAGACACATCGCCGCGCCGATGGAGAGCAGCACGATGAGGGCCTTGGGCATCTGCTGCTTGGCGAAGGAGTAGATGCCGCCGAGCAGGAAGAGCCCGACGACGATGAGGATGGTGGAGAGGCCGTTCACGACTAGAGGGCGCCCTTCGTGGAGGGGAGGATGCCGGCGGCGCGCACGTCACGCTCGGAGGCGTAGCGGAGGGCGCGGGCCAGGGCCTTGAACTGGCACTCCACGATGTGGTGGGCGTTGCGCCCGTACGGGACGTGGACGTGCAGCGCGATCTGGGCCTGGGCGACGAAGGACTCCAGGATGTGCCGGGTCATCGTCGTGTCGTACGAGCCGATCATCGGCGCCATGTTCTCGGGCTCGGTGTGCACGAGGTACGGGCGGCCCGAGAGGTCGACGGTCACCTGGGCGAGCGACTCGTCGAGCGGGACGGTGCAGTTGCCGAAGCGGTAGATGCCGACCTTGTCGCCGAGGGCCTGCTTGAAGGCGGCGCCGAGGGCGAGGGCGGTGTCCTCGATGGTGTGGTGCGAGTCGATGTGCAGGTCGCCGTCGGTCTTGACGGTCAGGTCGAACAGACCGTGCCTGCCGAGCTGGTCGAGCATGTGGTCGTAGAAGCCGACCCCGGTCGACACGTCGACCTTTCCGGTGCCGTCGAGGTCGATCTCGACGACGACGGAGGTCTCCTTGGTGGTGCGCTCAACGCGGCCTACGCGGCTCATCGCTCCTGCTCCTTCATCAATTCACGAACCGCGTCGAGGAACGCGTCGTTCTCTTCGGGGGTGCCCGCGGTGACCCGCAGCCATCCCGGTACGCCGTTGTCCCGGACCAGGACGCCCCGGTCGAGGATCCGCCGCCAGGCCGCGTGCGTGTCGGTGAACTTCCCGAACTGCACGAAGTTGGCGTCCGAGTCGGTGACCTCGCAGCCGATGGCCCGCAGCTCGGTGACGAGCCGGTCGCGCTCGGCCTTGAGCTGTTCGACGTACCCGAGCAGGGTGTCGGTGTGCTCGAGGGCGGCGAGCGCGGTCGCCTGGGTGACGGCGGAGAGGTGGTACGGCAGGCGGACCAGCTGGACGGCGTCGACCACGGCCGGGTGGGCGGCGAGGTAGCCGAGGCGCAGTCCG
Organism: Streptomyces sp. NPDC058664; assembly: GCF_042716635.1. Taxonomy (NCBI): domain Bacteria; kingdom Bacillati; phylum Actinomycetota; class Actinomycetes; order Kitasatosporales; family Streptomycetaceae; genus Streptomyces; species Streptomyces sp. NPDC058664. The sequence goes on from NZ_JBHXRW010000002.1 coordinate 119,632, forward strand.
GCGGCGCCGAAGGCCTTGGACATGGTCCGGGAGACCACCAGGTTCGGGCGGCCCTCGATGAGGGGCAGCAGCGAGTCCCGGTGGCTGAACTCCACGTACGCCTCGTCGACGACCACCATCGAGGGCTTGGCCGCCTGGGCCGCCTCGTACAGGGCGAGGACGGTGTCGGCCGCGACGGCGGTGCCGGTGGGGTTGTTGGGGGAGGTGATGAAGACGACGTCGGGCCGGTGCTCGGCGATCGCCTTCTCCGCCGCCGCCACGTCGATGGTGAAGTCCTCGTTGCGCGGCCCGGAGATCCAGCCGGTGCCGGTGCCGCGGGCGATCAGGGCGTGCATCGAGTACGAGGGCTCGAAGCCGATCGCGGTACGGCCGGGGCCGCCGAAGGTCTGGAGCAGCTGCTGGAGGACCTCGTTGGAGCCGTTGGCCGCCCACACGTTCTCGACGGCGACCGGGTGCTTGCCGGTGCGGGTCAGGTAGCGGGCGAGCTCGGTGCGGAGCTCGACCGCGTCCCGGTCGGGGTAGCGGTTGAGGCCGCGGGCGGCCTCGGCGACCCGTTCCGCGATCCGGGCCACCAGGGGCTCGGGGAGCGGGTAGGGGTTCTCGTTGGTGTTCAGCTGGACGGGGACGTCGAGCTGGGGCGCGCCGTAGGGGGACTTGCCGCGCAGCTCGTCGCGGACGGGGAGATCGTCGATTCCGGTCACTTGGTCTCCGGCACCTTCCATCCGAACCTTGCCTTGATCGCCGCGCCGTGGGCCGGGAGGTCCTCGGCCTCGGCGAGGGTCACCACGTGGTGGGCGACGTCGGCGAGCGCGTCCCGCGTGTAGTCCACGATGTGCACGCCGCGCAGGAAGGACTGCACGGAGAGGCCCGAGGAGTGGCAGGCGCAGCCGCCGGTGGGCAGGACGTGGTTGGAGCCGGCGCAGTAGTCGCCGAGCGAGACGGGGGCCCAGGGGCCGACGAAGATCGCACCCGCGTTGCGGACGCGGTCGGCGACGGCGGCGGCGTCGGCGGTCTGGATCTCCAGGTGCTCGGCGCCGTACGCGTCGACGACCTTGAGTCCGTCGGCGAGGTCGCGGACGAGGACGATCGCGGACTGGCGGCCGGCGAGGGCGGGGACGATCCGGTCGTCGACGTGCTTGGAGGCGGCGACCTGGGTCTTCAGCTCGGCCTCGGTGGCGGCGGCCAGCTCGTCCGAGTCGGTGACGAGGACGGACGCGGCCATCGGGTCGTGCTCGGCCTGGCTGATGAGGTCGGCGGCGACGTGCACGGGGTCGGCGGTGGAGTCCGCGAGGATCGCGATCTCGGTGGGGCCGGCCTCGGCGTCGATGCCGATGCGGCCCTTGAGGAGGCGCTTGGCGGCGGCGACGTAGATGTTGCCGGGGCCGGTCACCAGGTTGACGGGGGCGCAGCCGGGCTCGTCGGCGGTGCCTTCCGTGCCGTACGCGAACATGGCGACGGCCTGGGCGCCGCCGGCGGCGTACACCTCGTCGACGCCGAGCAGGGCGCAGGCGGCGAGGATCGTGGGGTGCGGCAGTCCGCCGAACTCCTTCTGCGGCGGCGAGGAGACGGCCAGGCCCTCGACGCCGGCCTCCTGGGCCGGGACGACGTTCATCACGACGGAGGACGGGTAGACGGCGCGGCCGCCCGGCACGTACAGGCCGACGCGGTCGACCGGGATCCACTTCTCGGTGACCGTGCCGCCGGGAACGACCTGGGTGGTGTGGGTGGTGCGGCGCTGTTCCCGGTGGACCATGCGGGCGCGCCGGATGGACTCCTCGAGGGCGGCGCGGACGGCCGGATCGAGTTCGTCGAGGGCGCGGCTGATCGCCTCGGCGGGGACGCGCAGGCTCGGGACGCGGACGCCGTCGAACCTCTCCCCGTAGTCGATCACCGCTGCGGCGCCATGATGCCGGACGTCCTCGCAGATCGGCCGCACCTTCTCCAGGGCGGCTTCCACGTCGAACTCGGCACGGGGCAGCAGGTCGCGCAGGGCGGAACCCTCGGGGAGGGCCTCGCCGCGCAGATCGATTCGAGAGATCACGGGTCAATTCTCGCAGACGGCCCGGAACGCCGGTCGTCCGTATCACCAGCTGATACATGCCAATCACTGACTGATACACGTCACACTGGCGTCTTGTCGCCACTCCTGACCGTTAGCGTTCAGCCCGTCACGCAGCGGGAAGAACGGCTGTACGAATCCGCGGAGCCCCCGGGAAGGGCGTCGCGGAATCGTGGGAACGGATCGTGGAAAGCGAGGGGGGCGGCAGTGACCGAGCCGCACGAGGACGGGATGCCGGACGGTCTCACGGGCCCGGAGCGGGCCGTGTGGCGGGCGTTCCGCATCGGCAGGACGTGTGATCTGACGGAGGGGATCGCGGAGCGGGACGACCCCTTCGGGGGCTGGGAGTGGGGGGAGGAGCGGAGCGTCCGCGCCGACGTGGTGGCGCTGCTGCTGCTCGCGGGACCGACGGCCTGGTCCGGGCGGGTGGCCGCGCTGAAGCTGCGCGGGGTGCGGATCACGGGCGTGCTCGACCTGGCGGGCGGCACGGTAGGGCCGTACGTCGAGCTGCACGGCTGCCGGTTCGACAGCGAGGTGGTGGTGCCCGAGGCCCGCTTCGGCACGCTGCGGATGGTCGGGTGCGCGCTGCCGCGCCTGGAGGCCGCCCGGCTGCACACCGAGGGGGACCTGCACCTTCCGCGCTGCCGGGTGAGACACGGCATCCGGCTCACCGACGCGCAGATCGGCACGGACCTGCTCGTCAACCAGATCCAGGTGTGGCCGGACCGGCGGGGCCGGGCCATCACCGCGGACGGTCTCGTGGTCGCCCAGGACCTCCAGGCGGAGCTGATCGAGACGTACGGGGAGCTGAGCCTGCGCGGGGCGAAGATCGGCGTCTCGCTCAGCCTGCGGGGCAGCGTGCTGCGCGGCGCGCAGGGCCGCCGCGCGCTCAACGCCCCTCAGCTGACGGTGGAGCGCTCGCTCTATCTGAACGCGGCCTGGGTGTACGAGGAGTCCGGGGACGCCGGCTCCGCCGGCGGCTCGACGGCCACCCCGCCGTACGGGGTGACGCCCGCCCAGGGCGCCCGCCGCAAACCGGTGGAGTTCCACGGCGGGGTGCGGCTCGACGACGGCCGGTTCGGTGACGCGGTGGATCTCCATTACGCCCGGTTCCTGCTCGACGGGGGCCGCCGGGAGGAGGTCTCGCTGCGCCGGATAGTCACCCCGGAGCTGAGGTTCAACGGGGAGCGCCCCGAGGAGGGCCGTGTCGTGCTCAACGGCGCCAAGGTCGTCACGCTGATCGACCTGTCGACCAGCTGGCCGGGCCCAGGCGGGCTCGCGATGGGCGGCTTCGCCTACGAGAACCTCGTGCCGTACGGACACTTCCCGCTGGCCCGGCGCCTGGAGTGGGTGGCGGCGGCGACCCCGGAGTACGCCCCCGAGCCGTACGAGCGGCTCGCGACGGTCCTGCGCAACAGCGGGGAGGACGCCGACGCCCGCGTGGTGCTGCTCGCCAAGCAGCGGCGCAGACGGGAGACCCTGCCGGTGGCGGGCAAGCTCTGGGGGTACCTCCAGGACTGGACCGTGGCGTACGGCTACCGGCCGGGGCGGGCGGCGCTGTGGATGGCGGTCCTGTGGGCGGCGGGCACGGTGGCGTTCTCCCGTTACCGCCCGATACCGCTGAAGGCGGAGGAGGCGCCCGCCTGGAACGGTCCGCTGTACGCCCTCGACCTGCTGATCCCGGTGATCAACCTCGGCCAGGACGGCTACTGGCGGCTCGAAGGCGCCTGGCAGTGGGCGGCGGCGGTGCTGATCCTGCTCGGCTGGATCCTGGCGACGACGGTGGCGGCGGGCGCGACCCGGCTCCTGAGCAGGGGCTGAGGCGGCGGAGGTTTGGTGTACGGGGTGTGAGGCGGGCTGCCGTGGCGGGGGGAGCCGGGAGAGAATACGTCGCACCATGTCCTTGCTCCGTGTCCTGATCGGCGCCGCCCGCTCGGCCCGGCACGCCCCGCGACTCGCCGCCGGGTTCGTCCCGGACGACGACGTGCTGCTCGACGCCCCGGACGAGCGGCTCGCGCCCGCCCTGGTCGCCGCCGCCCTCGCCGATCCGGAGCCCGCCGCGAAACTGCTCGCCACCACCAGGGACGCCGGCGAGTGGGAGGACCGCGACCGGTACGTCACCCGGCTCGCCACCTTCGCGTACCACCGGGGCGACTGGCTGACCCGTTGGCTCTCCGCCGCGCCCGGCGACCCCGACGCCCTGCTCGTCGGGGCGCAGCTCGCCGTCCGCAAGGCCTGGGAGTCCCCCGCGCGGGCCGAGCGGCTGCGCGAGCTGGGCCCGCTGGTCCGGGCGGCCGCCGAGACGGCTCCGCGCGACCCGGTGCCGTGGCGGCTCGCCCTGGACCACGCGCGCGGGGCGCACGCCGGGCACGCCGTCTTCGAGTCGCTCTGGGAGCAGGCCGTGCGCCGCTCCCCGCACCACTACGGCTCTCACGTCGCGGCCCTCAAGTACCTCTCCGCGCAGTGGTACGGCTCGCACCGCGCCGCCTTCGACTTCGCCGAGCAGGCGGCCGACGACGCCGCCCCGGACTCGCTGGTGCGGGCGTTGCCGGTCCGTGCCGCCTACGACCGACTCCGGGTGCGGACGCACCGGGACCCGTCCGTGCCGGAGACGCGGATCGACCGGGCGGTGAACCGCGCCCTCGCCCTGTCGGCGGCCTTCCCCACCGGCGACCCGTGGCCGGCGGAGGTCCGCAACCTGCTCGCGTACGTGCTGGTCGAGCGCGCGCGGTGGGAGGAGGCGGGGGAGGAGTTCGGCCGGATCGGTGTCCACGCGACCTCGTTCCCGTGGGGGGCCGCGCGGGGTGCCGTACGGGAGGATCCTCCCCCGAGCTCTCGGCTTCGCTCGGGCAGGGGGGACCCCCTCCTCCGGTTCCTCGCCGCGCGGGACCTGGTCCGGGGCGAGCTGGCCCGCCGGACGCCCCTGTGGGACACCGGACGTGGACGGGCCGGACGGGGCGGGTCCGGCGGCCATTAGGCTTGACCGCTGTGACCACCGCTCGCCTGCCTCTGTTTCCGCTCAACACGGTGTTGTTCCCGGGCCTCGTGCTGCCGCTGAACGTCTTCGAGGAGCGTTATCGCGCCATGATGCGCGAGCTGCTCACGATCGACGACTCGGAGCCGCGCCGCTTCGCCGTCGTCGCCATCCGCGACGGCCGCGAGGTCGCGCCGACCGCTCCCGGCCTGCCGGACCAGACGGCGCTGCCGGAGAAGGGCCCGGCCGCGGGCTTCGGGTCCGACCCCATCCAGTCCTTCCACCGGGTCGGCTGCATCGCCGACGCGGCGTCGATCCGGGAGCGCTCGGACGGCAGCTTCGAGGTGATGGCGACCGGGACGACCCGGGTGAAGCTGCTCTCGGTCGACGCGAGCGGGCCGTTCCTGGTGGCCGAGATCGAGGAGCTCCCGGAGGAGCGGGGCGAGGAGGCCGGCCCCCTCTCCGAAGGGGTGCTACGGGCCTTCCGCAACTACCAGAAGCGGCTCGCGGGAGCGCGGGAGCGTTCGCTGACGACGAGCGAGCTGCCGGACGACCCCTCGGTGGTGTCGTACCTGGTGGCGGCGGCGGCGGTGCTCGACACCCCGTCGAAGCAGCGGCTGCTCCAGGCCCCGGACACGGCGACCCGGCTGCGCGAGGAGCTGACGCTGCTGCGCGCGGAGACGGCGGTGCTGCGGCATCTGCCGTCGCTGCCGGTGGTGGACCTGACGCAGACCCCGACGTACCCGAACTGACCCGGCCCCGGCCGGCACCGACCCGGCCGGCCCGGGTCGAGGAAGAGCGAGCGCGTGGCGAAGAAGCAGAAGAAGAACGGCGGGGGCACCCCGGCGACGGTGGCCCTGACGGCGGCCGGCACCGCGTTCACCCTGCACGCGTACGAGCACGACCCGGCCTCCCCCTCGTACGGCGAGGAGGCGGCGGAGGCCCTCGGCGTCTCCCCCGACCGCGTCTTCAAGACGCTGGTGGCGGACGTCGACGGCGAGCTGACGGTCGCGGTGGTCCCGGTGGCGGGCCAGCTCGACCTGAAGGCGCTGGCCTCGGCGGTCGGCGGCAAGCGCGCGGCGATGGCGGACCCGGCGGCGGCGGAGCGCACCACGGGCTACGTCCGCGGCGGCATCTCCCCGCTCGGCCAGCGCAAGCGGCTGCGCACGGTCCTCGACGCCTCGGCCTCGGACCACGCGTCGATCTGCGTCTCGGCGGGCCGGCGCGGCCTCGAGGTGGAGCTCTCCCCCACGGATCTGGCCGCCCTCACGGCCGCGGTCGTGGCCCCGATCGGCCGCGCCTGACGGTCGTCCTCCCGGCGGCCGCCGGGAGGACGACCGCCGGGACGGCCCGTCAGCGCGGGCTGTCAGCGCGGGCTGTCAGCGCGGGCTGGGGCCCTGGTCGTACGCCTTCGGCTGGTCCCACGGCTCCGGTTCGGGGTCGCGGGGGCCGAAGAGGGCCGTGAGCGCCAGGTGCGTGACCATCGCGGCGAGCGGCCAGGCCAGCATCGCCGCGGCCGCCAGGTTCAGTTCGAGCGGTGCCTCGAAGACGACGTCGGGGCCGACCTCCTTCGCGTGGGCGACGACGTTCCGGGTCGGGCCGAAGTACGTCCCGAGGCCCCAGGCGAGCAGCGAGCCCAGCACGCCGCCGAGCGCGAGTCCGAGCACCAGCGGGACGCCGCCCTTGCGGCGCAGCAGGAAGACGACGAGGCCGGCGACCGCCCCGAAGGCCAGCGCGAGGAGCACGAACGTACCGTCCGCGCCGATCGCCGACTCCCCCTCGGAGTTCCGGAGGTAGACCCCCTCGCCGTCCGAGATGAGCAGGACGCGCGGGGCCAGGTTCAGCCACAGCACCCCGAGCAGCGCCCCCGCGACCGCCGAGACGAGGGTCACCAGCACGCCCTGCACGACCTCGGCCGCCGTGATGGGATCCCCCGCCGGGCCGGGCATCGGCAGGGACGGCGGCGGCCGGTCGGGGTCGTGCGGCTGCGGCTGGTGAGGCGGAGTCAGAGGTGCGGTCACCCCGCCATCGTGCCAGGTGTGCCCGTGTCCCGCCTCAGCGGACGGCGGCCCGCCGGTACGCCCAGGTGGCGACCACGAGGGAGACCACGCCGACCACCCCGCAGACGGTGAGGTCGAGGGCGACGGCCGCCCAGTCGGGGCGCGGGCCGAAGGTACGGGCCAGGGCCTCCACGCCGTACGTCGACGGCAGCAGGTCCCGTGCCCAGCCGATGGGCTCCGGCAGCCGCTCCGCCGGGAGGACGCCGAGGAGCAGCGCCGCCGACATGCCGAGCTGACCGAGGAGGGTGGCCAGTTCCTGACGGGGCGCGAGGAGTCCGAGGGCGGCGCCGAGCCCGGCGAGCGCCGCGCCTGCGAGCGGGACGACGGCGGCGAGGATCCAGAGGTGGCCAAGCGGCAGCCCGAAGAGCACGGAGCCGACGACGGCGGTGACGGCGGTGCCGGGCACGGTGAAGGAGGCGTACGCCCCGGCCGCGCCGAGCACGACTGCGGCGGGCGGCACGGGCAGGGTGGCGTAGTGGTCGAGGCCGCCGGTCGCCCGCAGCTGCCCGAAGTACTGGGCGAGCAGGTTGAGCGCGACGAAGGCGACGACGAGGACGGTGGAGCCGGCCACGACGGCGCGTGCCTCGGAGCCGCCGTCGACGACCCCGCGCATCAGGACCATGATCCCGATGGACTGGAAGGTGGCCACGAAGAGGAGCGGGATCCGGGCGACCCGGGCGCGGGAGAGCTGCGCGCGGTAGACGGCGGCCATGGCCGGAAGCAGCCGGGCTCGTGGGGCGAGGGGCGCCGCGGCGTCCTCGTCGTCGGCCCGGGCGGAAAGCGCGCCGGTCGGCAGGACCTCGGCGGGCACGGTGCTCACTGCGTACAGCTCCTGACGGTCACGTGCGGGACGCGGAGGCCTCGGGGATACGGGCGGGCGGGGAGCGCCCGGGGAGCGTGGGACGCCCAGGGATCGGGGAGCGCCCGGGGGTCGGAGAGCGCCCGGAGGTCGTGGAGGGTCACGCCTTCACCAGTCCCTCGGTCGCTCCGCCCAGCGCCAGGTACACGTCCTCCAGGCTGGGCGTCGCCAGGGTGAAGTCGTCGAGTGCGGCGAAGGCGGCCCCGCCGGTGACGGTGGCGACGGCCGCGCGGGCCGCGTCGGGGGCGAGCCGGAGATGCCAGCGCCGCCCCGTCTCCTGGGCGAGTCCGCGCAGCGCGGCGACCTCGGGCAGGTGGAGGGGCGCCGACTCGCGCCACACCAGCTCGACGCGGACCTCGCCCGCGACGCGTTCCTTGAGTCCGGCGGGGGTGTCGCAGGCGATGACCCTGCCGTGTTCCAGGACGGCGACCCGGTCGAGGACGGTCTCGGCCTCGATGACGTTGTGGGTGACGAGCAGCACGGTGGTGCCGTGTTCGGCGCGCCGCCGGTCGACGGCCGCCCAGACGGCGCGGCGGGCGACGGGGTCCATGCCGGTGGTGGGTTCGTCGAGGACGAGGACGGGGCGCCGGCCGACGAGCGCGGCGGCGAAGCAGGCGAGCCGTCGCTGTCCGCCGGAGAGCTTCCTGAGGGGCCGGGAGGCGAGCTCGCCGAGGCCGAGTTCCGCGAGGACGGCGTCGCGCTCGGCGCGTGCGTCGCGGGCGGTGAGGCCGCGCAGCCGTCCGGTGGTCTCGGCGGCGAGGGCGACGGTCAGCTCGTCGAGGGCGGTGGACTCCTGGCCGAGGTACGCGAGGAGCCGGGCGGCCCGCTCGGGGTGGCGCACGAGATCGTGGCCGAGGAGCCGGACGGTGCCGGAGTCGGGACGCATGAGTCCGGTGAGCTGGCGGACGAGGGTGGACTTGCCGGCTCCGTTGGGGCCGAGCAGGCCGAAGATCTCGCCGCCGCGCACGTCGAGGCTGATCCCGTCGGTGGCCCGCACCTCGGGTGTCGCGGGCGTGCCGCGCCTGCCGCGCGTGGCGGGGTACGTCTTGACCAGTTCCCGCACCGCGCACACCGTACTCACGGGGGAAGAGACTACGGGGTCGCCGGGCCGGCTCCGGGCGCGGGGGCGTGTTCGGTGGCGGCCCGGACGTCGATCTCGCGCCAGAATCCCGCCCGGATCGCGTACCGGTCGTGCTCGTCGATCTGGTCGTCCTTGTGGGCGAGCAGACCGAATCGCGCCGCGTAGCGGAGGAGTTCGCCGTCGATGCGGTGGGGGATGCGGGGGTAGAGGGTGGACAGCTGCTGGACGTGGCTCTGCTCGGGGAGCCGTTCCATCCACCGTCGGGCGAACACCTGTCCGACCTCGAACGGGTCGCCCCCGACGGTGGTGATGTCCTCCTCGCGGTCCGCCCAGCGCTGCTCGGCGCTGGTGAGGGTGGCGAGGGTGGGCAGGGAGGCGGTCTCGGCCGGTTCGCCGAGGGTGGGGGCGGGGCGCTCGATCCAGCCGCGGTCGGAGGACCAGCGGAGCGCGCTCGTACCCTGCGGCACGGGGCCGCCCTGGCCGGCGGAGGGTGTGCCGGGGCCGCGCAGTCCGGCCAGGTCCTTGGGGGTGGGGACGACCTTGCCGGGGGCGGGGACGGGTGCGCCGGCGCCGTGGCCGGGTTCGCCGTCGCGGACGTGACCGTTGCTTCCGGCGTGGCCGTCGTCCCGGTGGGCGTGACCGCCGCCGTGGGCGTGGCCGTCGCCGTGGGCGTGGCCGTCGCCGTTGACGCGGCCGTCACCGCGTCCGTGGCCTCGGCCGTCGGCGGTGGGGGCCTCCCCGGCGGGCCGGGTCGCGGCCGTCTCGCCGGCGGACCGTCCAGCGGAGGCCGCGAGGGCCGCCTCGGGCAGCGGCGCGGAGAGGATGGCGGCGATCTCGGGGCGCGGCGCGGGCGGCGGCGAGCAGATGCCGGTGAGGTCCTTGGGGCGGACGGCGCGGGTGATCCAGGCCCGGTCGAGGACCCGGCGTTCGTCGGCCTCGGCGACCAGGTCCTCGGACTGGTTGTAGTCGCCGTCGGCGGCCTGGACGGCCCAGAGGTGGACGGCGACGCCGTGCTCCTTGGCCGACATCAGGCCGGGCAGCAGGTCGCCGTCCCCGGTGACGAGCACGATGTCGGAGCAGGCCCTGTTCCTGGCGAGCTCGGTCAGCTCGGTGTGCATGGCCGCGTCGACGCCCTTCTGGGCCCAGCGTCCGTCGCTCCGGGTCAGCGCGCCAAGCCGGACGGTGACCCGGGGCATCACCCGCAGCCGGCGGTGCTCGGGCTGGGGCACCCGGTCGGGGGCGCCGTCGAACCAGTAGATCCGCAGGAGGGGCAGCCCGGTCTCGGCCTCGGCGCGCTGGCGCAGCTGCTGGATGAGCCCGGCGTGGTCGACGGTGATCCTGGAGCGGGTCGGTTCCCCGGCGAGGAGACTGGCGGCGGCGCCCAGCAGGTAGCCGGCGTCCACCAGGACGACGCAGCGGTCCACGTGTTCCACCCTCTTTCGGGAACCTCGGGATCGGAGTTGCTTCGGATTTCCTTCGAGTCTGCCCGAAGGCCGGGAGCTCGACGGCCGGAACTGGATCATCGGCGTGGCGGATGTCACGTTCGCGGCGACCTTACGCTCCGCAATGATCCAACATGCGACGGTTCGCGCGGTATGTGAGTCTGACAGCGGCCCTGGCCCCTAGGTCCCTTTGAGGAGGCATCCCCATGGCCAAGAACCGCAATCAGAGCCGCAGCCAGAAGCAGCAGTCGCCCGCCGAACGCGGCGCCCAGCAGGCTCAGCAGTCGTCGATGGAGTCCCAGGCCGAGCAGCGCGCGAGCCAGGTCACCCCGGGTGACATGGCACGCAAGGGCCGTCAGAAGCGCTTCGGCCACAACTGACGGTTTCCGAGTACGGCAAAGGGGCGCGCCCGTGACCACGGGCGCGCCCCTTGCGCGGGGGCCGGGAGGTGCTAGCCCGCCAGGCAGGACGGGCCGAGCAGCACCTTCAGGTCGCCGAAGAGCGCCGGGTCGGGCTGCACCCGGTGCCGGTCGAGCCGGAGCACGGTCGTCTTCCGGGGGCCCTGGAGCTTGATCCGTACCTCGGTGTTGCCCTTGTGGTGGCCGAGGATCTCGCCGAGCCGGGTGACCATCGGCGGGGTCACCTTGACGGTGGGGATGGTGAGGATCACCGGCGCGTTGGTCCCGGCGTTCGACAGGTCGGGGACCATCAGCTCCATGGCGACGAGACGGGGCACGTCCTCGCGCTTGTCGAGCCGTCCCTTGACGAAGACGACGGTGTCCTCGACGAGCTGGGTGGAGACCAGCTGGTAGGTGGCCGGGAAGAACATGCACTCGATGGAGCCGGCCAGGTCCTCGACGGTGGCGATCGCCCAGGCGTTGCCCTGCTTGGTCATCTTCCGCTGGAGGCCGGAGATGATGCCGCCGATGGTGACGACCGCGCCGTCGGAGTGCTCGCCGCCGGTGAGCTGGGAGATCGCGGCGTCCGTCTTGTCGGACAGGACGTGCTCGATGCCGAAGAGCGGGTGGTCGGAGACGTACAGGCCGAGCATCTCGCGCTCCTGGGCGAGCAGGTACGACTTCTCCCACTCGACGTCGGAGAACTCGACGTCGAGGCCGAAGCCGGGCTCGTCGGTCGCCTCGTCGCCCATGCCGCCGAAGAGGTCGAACTGTCCCTCGGCCTCCTTGCGCTTGACCGCGACCACGTTGTCGATCATGGGTTCGTGGTGGGCGACCAGGCCCTTGCGGGTGTGGCCCATCTCGTCGAAGGCGCCGGCCTTGATCAGCGACTCGACGGTCCGCTTGTTGCAGACGACGGCCTCGACCTTGTCGAGGAAGTCCGGGAAGGAGGAGTACTTCCCCTTCGCCTTGCGCGTCTTGATGATCGACTCGACGACGTTGGTGCCGACGTTGCGGACGGCGGAGAGGCCGAAGAGGATCACGTCGTCGCCCTGGGCGGCGAAGTTCGACTCGGACTCGTTGACGTTGGGCGGCAGGACCTTGATGCCCATGCGGCGGCACTCGTTCAGGTAGACGGCCGACTTGTCCTTGTCGTCCTTGACCGAGGTGAGCAGTCCCGCCATGTACTCGGCGGGGTGGTTGGCCTTGAGGTAGGCGGTCCAGTAGGAGACCAGGCCGTACGCGGCCGAGTGGGCCTTGTTGAAGGCGTAGCCGGCGAAGGGCACCAGGACGTCCCAGAGCGCCTTGATGGCCTCGTCGCTGTAGCCGTTCTTCTTGGCGCCGGCCTGGAAGATGGTGAAGTTCTTCGCCAGCTCGTCGGGCTTCTTCTTGCCCATCACGCGGCGGAGGATGTCGGCCTCGCCGAGCGAGTAGCCGGCGATGATCTGGGCGGCCTTCTGCACCTGCTCCTGGTACACGATGAGGCCGTAGGTGACCGCGAGCACCTCTTCGAGCGGCTTCTCCAGCTCGGGGTGGATCGGGGTGATCTCCTGCTGCTTGTTCTTGCGCAGGGCGTAGTTGGTGTGCGAGTTCATGCCCATCGGGCCCGGCCGGTACAGGGCGGACACGGCGGAGATGTCTTCGAAGTTGTCGGGCTTCATCAGCCGCAGCAGCGAGCGCATGGGCCCGCCGTCGAACTGGAAGACGCCGAGGGTGTCGCCGCGCTGGAGCAGTTCGAAGGTCTTCGGGTCGTCGAGCGGCAGGGCGAGCAGGTCGAGGTCGATGCCCTTGTTGGCCTTCACCATCTTGACGGCGTCGTCCATGATGGTGAGGTTGCGCAGGCCCAGGAAGTCCATCTTGAGCAGGCCGAGCGACTCGCACTGCGGGTAGTCCCACTGCGTGATGGTGACGCCGTCGGTGTGCCGCACCCAGATCGGCGCGTGGTCGACGATCGGCTCGCTGGACATGATCACGCCGGCCGCGTGCACGCCCATCTGGCGGACCAGGCCCTCGACGCCCCGGGCGGTGTCGATGACCTTCTTGACGTCCGGCTCGTTCTCGTACATCGCGCGGATCTCGCCGGCCTCGCTGTAGCGGGGGTGCGAGGGGTCGGTGATGCCGTTGAGGTCGATGCCCTTGCCGAGGACGTCGGCGGGCATGGCCTTGGTGAGCCGGTCGCCCATGGCGTACGGGTAGCCGAGGACGCGCGCGGAGTCCTTGATCGCGTTCTTCGCCTTGATCTTGCCGTACGTGCCGATCATGGCGACCTTGTCGGAGCCGTACTTCTCGGTCACGTAGCGGATCACCTCGACGCGCCGGCGCTCGTCGAAGTCGATGTCGACATCGGGCATCGAGATGCGCTCGGGGTTGAGGAAGCGCTCGAAGATCAGGCCGTGCGGGATGGGGTCGAGGTCGGTGATGCCCATGGCGTACGCGACGATCGAGCCGGCCGCGGAGCCTCGGCCGGGGCCGACGGCGATGCCCTGCTTCTTCGCCCACATGATGAAGTCGGCGACGACGAGGAAGTAGCCGGGGAAGCCCATCGAGATGATGGTGTCCATCTCGTACTCGACCTGCTTCATGCGGTCCTCGGGGATCCCGTTCGGGAACCGGCGGTGCATGCCCCGCATGGTCTCCTCGCGGAACCAGCTGACCTCGGTGTACCCCTCCGGGATGTCGAACTTCGGCATGAGGTTCTTCTCGACGAACATGCCGTCGGTGCTGACCTGCTCGGCGACCAGGAGGGTGTTGCGGCAGCCCTCCTGCCAGGCGTCCGAGGAGTCCACGGCGTACATCTCGTCCGTGGACTTCAGGTAGTAGCCGGTGCCGTCGAACTTGAACCGGTCCGGGTCGGAGAGGTTCTTGCCGGTCTGGATGCAGAGCAGGGCGTCGTGGGCGGTGGCCTCGTGCGCGTAGGTGTAGTGCGAGTCGTTGGTGACCAGGGGCGGGATGCCGAGCTTCTTGCCGATCTCCAGGAGCCCGTCGCGGACGCGGCGCTCGATCTCGATGCCGTGGTCCATCAGCTCCAGGAAGTACCGCTCCTTGCCGAAGATGTCCTGGTACTCGGAGGCCGACTTGAGGGCCTCGTCGAACTGGCCGAGGCGGAGCCGGGTCTGCAGCTCGCCGGAGGGGCAGCCGGTGGAGGCGATGAGCCCCTCCGACCACTTCGAGATGGTCTCCTTGTCCATCCGGGGCCACTTCTGCAGCCAGCCCTCGGCGTACGCGTCGGAGGAGAGCTTGAAGAGGTTGTGCAGTCCGGTGGCGTTCGCCGCCCAGATCGTCTTGTGGGTGTAGCCACCGGAACCGGAGACGTCGTCCCGCTTCTGGTGCGGCTGGCCCCACTGGATCTTCCGCTTGTTGCGCCGGGACTCGGGGGCGACGTACGCCTCGATGCCGATGATCGGCGTCACCCCGGCCTTCTTCGCCGAGTGGAAGAAGTCGTACGCCCCGTGCAGGTTGCCGTGGTCGGACATGGCGATATGGGTCATGCCCATCTCGTTGCACGCGTTGAACATGTCCTTGAGCCGCGCGGCACCGTCCAGCAGCGAGTACTGGGTGTGGACGTGGAGGTGCGTGAAGGGCGGCTTGGTCACGGCGAGGGGTCTCCGTAGCGGTCACAGGGGTGGCTGGGGGGACCGTGGAAGTCTACGTCGGGCGAATGACGGTCGAGGGGCACTCACCGCTAGGGTCGCGCGTTGAGAGGCAAGGAACACCTGTCCCAATTGTCGCGCTCAGTCTTCCCGCACGCCCGGTTCCAGGAGGCACCTTCGATGTCGGTCCCGCAGCCCACCGCCGCCGAGCGCGGTGAGCACATCCTCGCCGTCTTCGACACCGCCTTCGGCGAGCTCCTCGCCGCCGACCCCGCGGCCTTCCGCGTCAAGTTCCGGAAGATGGCCGGCTCCGCCTTCGCCTTCTACCGGGGCACCGCCTGCCTCTTCTACGCCGACCTGGAGAAGGAGGCCCACGGCGGCCCCTACCTGGACGAGCGCACCGGCCGGGTCTGGATCCACGGCGATCTGCACGCCGAGAACTTCGGCACCTACATGGACGCCAACGGCCGGCTGATCTTCAACGTGAACGACTTCGACGAGGCGTACGTGGGCCCCTTCACCTGGGACCTCAAGCGGCTCGCCGCCTCCCTGGCCCTCCTCGGGTACGCGAAGGCGCTCGGCGACGGCCAGATCACCGACCTCGTGCGGATCTACGCCGCCGCCTACCGGGAGCGGATCCACGCGCTCGCCACCGGCGCCGAGGGCGACTACGCGTCGGAGCTCTCCTCCTTCACCCTGGAGACCTCCGACGGGGCGCTGCTCGGCGCCCTGCGCGAGGCGCGCTCGCTGACCCGCTTCGGGCTGCTCGACTCGATGACGGAGATCCGCGACTCCGAGCGCCGCTTCTCCGCGGGCGGCGGCGCGATCGAGCTGGACGCGGCCACCCGCTACAAGGTCCTCGCCGCCTTCGACGGCTATCTGGAGACCCTGCCGGAGTCCAGCCTGGCCCGCCCCGACTCGTACCGGGTCAAGGACGTCGTCGGGCGGCGCGGCATCGGCATCGGCTCGGCCGGCCTCCCCTCGTACAACATCCTGCTCGAGGGCAACAGCGACGCCCTGGAGAACGACGTCGTGATCTACCTGAAGCAGGCGCAGACCCCGGCGGTCTCCCGCCACGTGACGGACGCGGCGGTACGGGAGTACTTCCGGCACGAGGGCCACCGCACCGTGATCTCGCAGCGGGCGCTCCAGGCGCACGCGGACCCCTGGCTCGGCTGGACCGAGCTCGACGGGGCCGGGCAGCTGGTCGCGGAGGTCTCGCCGTACGCGGTGGACCTGGACTGGTCGGACATCGACGACCTGGAAGAGATCGCCGCGACCGTCGCGGACCTGGGCCGGGCGACGGCGACCATGCACGCGGCGGCGGACGACTCCAGCGGCCACTCGCTGGTGCCGTTCTCGACCGAGCGGGCCATCGACGCGGCGATCGCCGCCGACGAGGAGGGTTTCGCGGACCTCCTGGTGGACTTCGCGCACGACTACGGGGCACGCGCGCGGGCCGACCACCAGATCTTCGTGGACCTCTTCCGCAACGGCCGGATCCCGGGACTCTGAGGGTGGGGCCGGTGAGGCTTCGCACAGCTTTCCCTTAGCGACTCCTTACGGCCCGGCATGGCACACTCCACGACGATGGACATGGCAGGGACGCAGCTGAGAGCGCTGCGGGCGGCGTTCTTCACGGCGGTGGTCGTGACGCTGTCCGTGGCGTCCCACGTGCTGCTCTCGCGCGTGCCGCTGCCGCTCGGCACGGTCGTGCCCGTCGCCGTCGGCGTCTTCGCCGTGGCGTACGCGCTGGCCGGCCGCGAACGCGGGCTCGGCCCGATCGCCGGGCTCCTCGTCCCGCTGGAACTGGCCGCCGACACGCTCTTCACCAGCGGTCAGGCGGTCTGTTACGGCGCCGCCGGCGGCCCGGTCGCCGGTTCGCTGCGCACGGTGGGCGTGGAGGTCTTCTGCGGCGGCGCCGTGGGCGCCCCGCTGCCCGGTGTGGCGGGCGCCGGGAGCGGCACCGCGGCCGCCCTGCTCGACTCCCCCGACCCGGCGCTGCCGTGGCTGCTGCTCCTCGCCCATGTGGGCGTCGGTCTTTCGGCCGCGGTCTGGCTGCGCGGCGGCGAGCGGGCGCTCGCCCGGCTGCTCACCGCGGCCGCGGCCGCCGCTTTCCGGCCGCTGCTGCTCGTGGCGGCCTTCTTCGGTACGGTCGGTCCGGCGCCGCGGCGCGCCGAGCCGACCGTGGGACGGCCCCGGCCCTCCCGTACCCGGCTCCTCACGCACTCCGTGGGGCGGCGGGGACCGCCGTGCCCGGCCTTCGCCCTCGTCTGAGCGGCACAGGCCCACCGGCACGCAGCCCCTTCCCCTTCCGGTCCCGGCACGGACCCTTCCGGTCCCGGCGGACCCCACCTCACGGAGATCACGATCATGAGTGCACGCAATTCCCAGGCCAACAAGGCAGCCGCCCGCGAGCGGCTGCGCGTCGAGCGCGAGCGTCAGGCGAAGAAGGACCGGGCGCGCCGGCAGGTCGTCGTCGGCGTCTCGGCCGTGGCCGTACTGGCCGCCGCCGGCGGCATCGGCTACGCCGTGGTGCAGTCCAACAAGCCCTCCGCGTGGGAGGCCGCGGCGAAGGCGACGACCGTGACGGCCCCGAAGAACACCTCGGGCACGAACGGCACGACCGTCGTCGTCGGCGAGGCCTCCGCGAAGAAGACCCTGGAGCTGTACGAGGACTCGCGCTGCCCGGTCTGCGCGACCTTCGAGCAGTCCGTGGGCGCCACGGTCGAGAAGGACGTGGCGGCCGGCAAGTACAAGGTCAAGTACGTCGGTGCCACCTTCATCGACGACGCCGCCACGGGCGAGGGCTCGAAGAACGCCCTCTCGGCGCTCGGCGCGGCCCTGGACGTGAGCCCCGAGGCCTTCCTGAAGTACAAGTCGGCGCTCTACTCGACGAAGTTCCACCCGGAGGAGAACGACGACAAGTTCGCCAAGGACTCCTACCTCCTGGAGGTGGCGGACTCCGTACCGGCCCTCAAGGGCAACGCGGCGTTCAGGAAGAACGTCGAGGACGGCACCTTCGACGCGTGGGCGATGAAGATGTCGAAGGCCTTCGACGCCAGCGGGGTGACGGGCACCCCGACCCTGAAGATGGACGGCAAGCCGGTGACGGTGGCGGGCAGCGACAACCCGCCGATGACGGCGACCGAGTTCACCACGGCGATCGACGCGGCCCTCAAGGGCTGACCGCGGCCGTCCTCCCCTTCGCTCCCCTGGTCCGCGCCTCTCCGACGGATCAGGGAGCGACGGGCGAAGCGACGGATCAGGGAGCGAAGGAGAGCATGCGGGGCTCGTTCCGGGTGTCGTCGCCGTCCAGGTTCGCGGGTGTGAGGACGAGCCGGTCGCCCACGTAGGCGTTCTCCCCGACGACCCCCACTCCGAACTCGACCCTCGCGGTGGACGCGGGGAGCTTCAGCACGTCCTTGATCGTGCCGACGCCGCCCGGGCCGACCCGGAAGACCCGCCCGGGCTTGCCGCCCGTGCTCACCTCGTAGACGAACCCGGTCCTCCCCGGTCCGACGCGCAGGGGGAAGTAGCCGTACGAGGGCGTGTCCGACTTCACGCCCCAGACCAGCTTTCCGGTACCGAGGTCATAGGCGCCGACACGGTCGGTGCCGCCCAGGACGACGAGCCCTCCGCCGACGACGGCCTCCCGGCACGCCTGGGCGTCGCCGGAGGTGTCCACCGAGTCCCCGCAGTGCTCGAAGCCCTTCCCCCGGGGGTCGATGGTCCTGCGGGCCCGGCCGTCGGGCCCGAGGGCGACGACCCGCCAGTCGTCGGCGTGCGTCTCCCGGCCCGCGGTGGTGATCACGACCGGGTCGACGGAGAGCACCTGGCCGACCCTCCGGCCCGGCTCCGTCCGGAAGCGCCACCGGACCTTGCCCGTGGCCGGGTCGATCTCCCGGACCTGGTGGTACGACTTCTCCGTCAAGGAGATCGCGCAGACGGCGAGCACCAGGAGCCGGCTGCCGCCCGCCACCCGGCCGGGATGGCACTTCCCTGGGTTCTCCATGGGGATGTCGTACAGCTTCCTTCCGTCGGCGACCCGGTACGCGGCGGCCTTCATGCTGTAAACGAACGCGACGGTGCCGCCGCCGATCGCGCTGTCCACCATGATCGTGTCGTCCCCCGCGCCCGTCTCGGTCAGCTCCTTGTGCCAGCCCTCCTTGCCGGTGCGCAGGTCGATCATCCGGAGCTGGTTGCACCGGGCGCCGGTCCACGCCTCGACGTTCTGGAGGATGATGACGACCTTGCCGTCGGGGGTCGCGTTGACCGGGGTCTCGCAGACGGGGGTCGGGAGGGTGATGCTCCACAGCTCGGCGCCGTCGCCGAGCCGGTGGGCGACGACCTTCTTGTAGACGGCCTGGACGACGGTGTCGCCGACGATCCAGAGGTCCTCGGTCGGGATGTGCCGGCGGGGCAGGTCGGTGCGGTCGTCGACGATCCAGGCGCTCGCCTCGCCGGCCACGCGCTTGCGTGCGATCTCCTCGTTGGTCGGGATCCGGGAGGGCTTCGGCGCGGGGCGGGCGGTCGCCGTCGGCGGTGCCGTCGTGGTGGGCGGGGTTCCGCGCTCCGCCCTGGCGCGGTCCGCCCCGTCGCGCTCACCGAGGACGTACCCGCCGGTGCCGACGAGCAGCAGCAGGGCGAGGCCCGCGGCGACCAGCGGCCACCGGCGGCGGTGCGGGCGGGGTGGTGGCGGGCCGTATCCCCCGGGGGCGTACGGGTTGTCCGGCACGGGCCAGGACGGCGGACGGTGCCTGTACCAGGGCTCGTTCGACTGCGACATCCGGTTCCCCCTGCGACGGTGCGAGCGGCCCCTCCGAACTGCCTTCCGGAAAGGCCTCCTGATCCCGGGTCAGGTTAGCGACCACCCAGGACACCCGCCCGCGGCCGGGGTGCGACCGGTGGGCGACGGGCCGGCGAACTTCCGGATATCGCCTGCCCTTCGACCATACCCGCCAGTAATCTGACCGACCGTGACCAGTCGAATCCTTTCTTCTTCCCCCAGCCGGCGCACGGTCGTCAAGGCCGCCGCCGCCACCGCCGCCACCGTGCCCGCCCTCCTGGGCGCGGCCTCCGCGGCCCACGCGGTCTCCGGGGCGACCGCGTTCCTGCACGGCGTCGCCTCCGGCGACCCGCTGCCCGACGGCGTCCTGCTCTGGACGCGCGTCACCCCCACTCCCGAGGCCATACCCGGCTCCGGCCTCGGCGCCGACGTCCGGGTCGGCTGGGAGCTCGCCGAGGACCGGGGCTTCACCCGGATCGTGGCCTCCGGTACGACCACGGCGACCGCGGCGTCCGACCACACGGTGAAGGCGGACGTCCGGGGGCTGCGCCCGGCCACCTCCTACTGGTTCCGCTTCACCGCGGACTCCGCCGTCTCCCCCGCCGCCCGCACCCGTACCGCGCCGGCCGTCGACGCCGCCGCGCCCGGTGTGCGGTTCGGCGTGGTCTCCTGCTCGAACTTGGAGGCCGGCCACTTCTCCGCGTACCGCCATCTCGCCGCCCGCGCCGACCTGGACGCGGTCCTCCATCTCGGCGACTACCTCTACGAGTACGGCAGCGGCACCTACCCGGAGGAGAAGTACACGGTCCGCCGGCACGAGCCGCGCCACGAGATCGTCTCGCTGGCCGACTACCGCACCCGGCACGGCCACTACAAGACGGACCCGGACCTCCAGGCGCTGCACGCGGCCCATCCGGTCATCGCCATCTGGGACGACCACGAGTTCGCCAACGACGCCTGGGCGGGCGGGGCCGAGAACCACACCCCCGGCGCCGAGGGCGAGTGGGCGGCCCGGGTGGCCGCCGCCAAGCAGGCGTACTTCGAGTGGATGCCGGTCCGCGCCTCCACGGAGGGCACGGTCTACCGCCGCCTCCGCTTCGGCAGGCTGGCCGATCTGCACCTGCTCGACCTGCGCTCCTTCCGCTCGGCCCCGGCGAAGACGGGCAGCGGCACGGTCGACGACCCGGAGCGGAGCGTCACGGGCCGCGCCCAGCTGGACTGGCTGAAGTCGGGTCTCGCGGACTCGGACGCGACCTGGCAGCTGGTCGGCACCTCGGTGATGATCTCGCCGGTCGCCTTCGGCGCCCTGCCCGCCCACCTCCTGGAACCGCTCGCCGGGCTGATGGGTCTGCCGAAGGAGGGGCTCGCGGTCAACGTCGACCAGTGGGACGGGTACACGGACGACCGGAGGGAACTGCTCGCGCACCTGACCTCGCGGGCCGTCCGCAACACGGTCTTCCTGACCGGCGACATCCACATGGCCTGGGCCAACGACGTTCCGGTGAAGGCGGCGACGTATCCGTTCTCGGCCTCGGTCGCGACCGAGTTCGTCGTCACCTCGGTGACCTCGGACAACCTCGACGACCTGCTGCACGTGGCTCCGGGGACGCTCTCGGTGGTGGCCGCGGGCGCCGTCAAGGCGGCCAACCGGCACGTGAAGTGGGTGGACATGGACCACCACGGTTACGGCGTGCTCGACGTGACCGCCGACCGCTCGCAGATGGACTACTACACGATCTCCGACAAGGCGGATCCGGCCGCGACGACGGCCTGGGCGCGCTCCTACCGGACCCTCAGCGGCACGCAGCGCGTCGAGCGGGTGCACCAGCCCGTCCGCTGACGTTCTCCTGTTGTTCCCCTGGCGGACCATCATGGTTGATTTTCAGCCATGATCACTTCTGTTAACAGGAGCTCACATCGCTACGGCGGGTGGCCGGTTTTCGAGATCGAATCCGGACACACCACCCGCCTCCGCCACCTCGACTGTTACGTCGACGTCTCAAACTCCGGAACCGGCCCAAGATTTTCTTCCCGATGCCCCGAATTGCTCCATGAATGATTGGGCCTGATCACTTCTCAACGAGCCCTGACATGGACGCGTAATCTCCCCGCAGTGGCGAGGAAGTTCCTCCCCACCACCCCCCGCGAGGAGTCACCGTGCGTGCTCTTGTCCGTATATCGCCGCGTATGTCACGTCGTATGCTCGGCACTGCCGTGATGGCCGGAACCCTGGCCCTGGCACCCCTGTCCGCCCCGGTGGCCACCGGCGCCGCCACCACCACCCTGGCCGGCGCCTCGGCCGAGGAATGTGTCGACGGCCACGACGACCACGAGGCCCTCTCCGGCGCCCGCAAGGCGCGCGGTGCCGAGAGCCACGCCCACGAGCCCAACGAGGTCACGGCCGCCCAGGCCAAGGCCATGGACGACGACTTCAAGAAGAAGCTGTCCGCGGCCCGCGCCGAGGGCCGCCTCAGCGCCACGGCCGGCGCCGCCGCCGTGGTGAACATCCCGGTCTACTTCCACGTCATCCACTCGGGCACGACGGGCAAGCTGTCCGCCACCCAGATCAACAACCAGATGGCGGTCCTGAACGCGGCGTACGCCGGCCAGGGCACCGGCAACGTGAACTCCAACTTCCAGTTCACGCTGGCCGGAACCACCTACACGGACAACGCCTCCTGGTACAACCTGGCCTCCGGCTCCACCGCCGAGAAGGCGATGAAGCAGACCCTCCGTCAGGGCGGCGCCGGCGCGCTGAACTTCTACACCGCGAACCTGAGCGGCGGCCTCCTCGGCTGGGCGACCTTCCCGTCCTCGTACGCCTCGAACCCGTCCATGGACGGTGTCGTCGTCCTCGACTCCTCCCTGCCGGGCGGCTCGGCGGCCAACTACAACGAGGGCGATACCGCCACCCACGAGGTCGGCCACTGGATGGGCCTCTACCACACCTTCCAGGGCGGCTGCAACGGCGCCGGTGACTCCGTCGCCGACACCCCGGCCGAGAAGAGCCCCGCGTACGAGTGCCCGACCGGCCGCGACTCCTGCGCCTCCAAGGCCGGCGTGGACCCGATCCACAACTTCATGGACTACACGTACGACGCCTGCATGTACCAGTTCACCCAGGGTCAGGTGACCCGGATGAACGACTACTGGACCGCGTACCGCGCCTGATCAGGCCGGACAGCGGCGTGGGGGGGGGGGGGGGGGGCCCCCGCCCCCCGCCCCCCCCGGCGCCGCCGACCGCAAAACGACAAAAGGGCCACGCCCCCCCCCCCCCCCCCCCCCCCCCCCCCCCCCCCCCCC
>NZ_JBHXRW010000002.1:142196-233898 GCF_042716635.1 Streptomyces sp. NPDC058664
GCGGGCGTGTTTCTGTTCTCTTATTACGCGCCCGCCCCCGCCCCCGCCCCGCGCGGCCCCCGCGGCCCCCCCGCGCCCCCCCCCGGGGCCCCCACGCCCGTTCGGCACCGTCCTACAGATCCTCGATGAAGGCCAGCGCCACCGACCAGGCCCGCTCGGCCGCCTCCTCGTCCCAGTCGGGCAGCTCCGCGTCCGTGAACACGTGCCCCGCGCCCGGGTAGCGGTAGATCTCCACGTCCGCCCCCGCCTTGCGCATCTGGAGGTACCAGGAGGACAGCCAGTCGTGCGTCTCGAACGGGTCGGGATCGGCCACGTGCAGCTGTACGGGCAGCTCGTCCACCGACGCGGACTCCGCGAGGTCCGAGGTGCCGTGGAACAGCAGCAGCCCGCGCGCCTTCTCGTCCCCGAGCGCCAGGGTCTGCGCGATCGAGGCCCCGAGGGAGAGGCCCATGTAGACCAGTCCGCGCTCGGAGTAGGGGGCGGCGGCGAGGACCGCCCGCTTCAGCAGCTCGTCCTTGCCGATCTCGTCCCGGAGCTCCACACCCTCCTCGACGGTCCCCACCGTCCGGCCCCCGTAGAGGTCCGGGGTCCAGACCTGGTGCCCGGCGGCGCGGAGCCGCTCGGCAGCGGCCTCGACGGAAGGGGTCAGCCCGTAGGCCGAGTGGAAGAGCATGATGTCCATGCGTCCCATCCTGCCATCCGGCCCCCGGGGCACCGGTCTCACCGCATGCTGCGGACGTCCAGCTGCCGCAGCACCCGGTCCACCACCTCCGGGTCGGCGCCGGGCTCGCTGCGCGCGGCGAGCACCTCGTGCCGGGCGGCCGACATCAGCTCCCGCTGGATCCGCTGCATCGCCCTGACCCGCTCCGTCCGCTCGGCGAAGGCGGCCTTCCGCTCCTCGTCGACCATGTCAGGACTGATCCGGGCCCCGATGTCGTACGCCCCGCGCAGCAGCCGCTCCTGGACGTCCTCGGGCAGCTCCTCGACCTCCTCGATCTCCTTGAGCCTGCGCTTGGCGGCCTTCGCGGCCCGGATGGCGAGATCCCGCTCGAGGGCGCGCTCGGCGTCCGCGTCGGCCCGCACCCCGAGCCGCTTGACCAGCCAGGGCAGGGTGAGGCCCTGGAAGACGAGGGTGGCGATGATCACACAGAAGGCGATGAAGACGATCTCGTCACGGCCGGGGAACGGCGAGCCGTCGTCGGTGCGGAGCGGGATGGCGAGCGCGAGGGCGACCGAGGCCACCCCGCGCATCCCCGCCCACCACATGACGACGGTCTCCCGCCAGCTCGTCGGGATCTCCTCGTCGACGTCCCGGCGCGTGTGCAGCCGCTTCGCGAGCCAGGTGGCGGGCAGCAGCCAGAGCAGCCGGACCCCGACGACCACCGCGACGACGACGGCGCCCCAGCGGAGCATCTCCCAGCCGTGCCCTTCGGCGACCCCGAAGACGTGCACGAGTTCCAGGCCGATCAGGCCGAAGGCGATGCCGGTGACGAGGGTGTCCACGACCTGCCAGAAGGTCTGCCCGGCGAGCCGGCCCATGACGTCGTCGGCGTCGGTCGCGTGCTCGGCGAGGAAGAGCGCGGTGACCAGGACGGCGAGGACGCCGGAGCCGTGCAGCTCCTCGGCGAGGACGTAGCTCACGAACGGCACGAGGAGGGTGAGGCCGGTCTGGAGGGTGACGTCTCCCAGGACCCCGATGAGCTTGTTGGAGAGCCAGCCGAGCCCCAGACCGACGATCACGGCGACCACGGCGGAGAGCACGAGCGCGCCGACCGCCTCCGGCCAGGAGAAGGAGCCGCTGACGGCGGCGGCGATCGCCACGTGGTAGAGCACGATCGCGGTGACGTCGTTGAAGAGGCCCTCGCCCTCCAGGATCGACACGAGGCGGCGCGGAAGGCCGAGCGAGCCGGCCACGGCGGTCGCCGCGACCGGGTCGGGCGGCGCGACGAGGGCGCCGAGCGCGATCGCGGCGGCCAGTGGAAGGCCGGGCACCAGCGTGTGCGCGACCGCGCCGACGGCGGCCGTGGTGACGAAGACGAGGGCGACCGCGAGCAGGAAGATGGGCCGCTTGTTGGCCGCGAACTGCCGCCAGGAGGTGCGCTGCACGGAGGCGTAGAGCAGGGGCGGCAGCACCAGCGGGAGGATGAGCTCCGGCGGGATCTCGACGTTCGGCACGAAGGGCAGGAAGGCCAGCACGATCCCGATGAGGGTCATCAGGACGGGCGCGGGCAGTCCGAGCCGCTCACCGAGGGGGACGGTGAGCAGGGCGCCGAGCAGCAGCAAGAACAACAGGGCCAATTGATCCACGGGCACACCCTGCCACGTATGTCCGCTTTGGCGGCCATTGCCCCCGCATGGGTGCCGGGAACGGGTCCCGGCCCCGGCGGCACCCGCGTCTACAGGGCCTTGCGCATCGCGCGGTGCGGCATGCCCGCGTCCGGGAACTCGGGGCCGTAGGCCTCGTAGCCGAGCCGCTCGTAGAAACCGAGCGCGTGGGTCTGCGCGTGCAGGTCGACGGCGGTCAGACCGCGCTCCCGGGCCGCGTCCTCGACGGCCAGGACGAGCGCCGCGCCGACGCCGAGACCGCGTGCCGCCTTGACGACCGCCAGCCGGCCGAGCGAGCCCACCGAGGCGTCGCCGCCGGTCTTTCCGACCGCGTCCGCCCCGAAGAGAAGACGCCCGGTGCCCAGCGGCAGCCCGTCCTCGCGCACGGCGAGCACGTGCGCCGCGGTCGCGTCGTACGCGTCGTACTCCAGCTCCCGCGGAACGCCCTGCTCCTCGACGAAGACCTCGCGGCGGACCGCGAAGCAGGCCTCCCGGTCCTCGGGGCCCAGCGCCTGGCGGACGCCGAACACGGCACTCACTGGCTCTCCGCCGCGATCCGGTCGAGGGCCTTGCGCAGGTCCTCGGGGTAGGTGCTGGCGAACTCGACCCACGAGCCGTCGCCCGGGTGCTCGAAGCCGAGGCGGACGGCGTGCAGCCACTGCCGGGTCAGGCCGAGGCGCTTGGCGATCGTCGGGTCGGCGCCGTAGGTGAGGTCGCCGACGCAGGGGTGGCGGTGGGCGGACATGTGCACCCGGATCTGGTGGGTGCGGCCCGTCTCCAGCTTGATGTCGAGCA
Source organism: Streptomyces sp. NPDC058664 (assembly GCF_042716635.1). Taxonomy (NCBI): domain Bacteria; kingdom Bacillati; phylum Actinomycetota; class Actinomycetes; order Kitasatosporales; family Streptomycetaceae; genus Streptomyces; species Streptomyces sp. NPDC058664. The sequence continues at coordinate 145,317 of NZ_JBHXRW010000002.1, forward strand.
GCGAGGCCGAGCGGTACGCCTCGATGAGGTCGTAGTGCGTGACCGAGGGCTTGCCCTCGGCGGTGACCGCCCACTTGTAGTCGTGGTTCGGGTGCCGGCCGATGGGGGCGTCGATGGTGCCGCTCATCGGGTCGGGGTGCCCCTGCACGAGCGCGTGGTAGCGCTTGTCGACCACGCGCTCCTTGAACTGGCGCTTGAGCGAGGTGTACGCGTACTCCGACTTGGCCACCACCATCAGACCGGAGGTGCCGACGTCGAGGCGGTGCACGATGCCCTGGCGCTCGGCGGCGCCGGAGGTGGAGATGCGGTAGCCGGCGGCGGCGAGGCCGCCGATGACCGTGGTGCCGGTCCAGCCGGGGCTGGGGTGCGCGGCCACGCCGACCGGCTTCATGATCACGACGATGTCGTCGTCGTCGTGGATGATCTCCATGCCCTCGACGGGCTCGGCGACGATCTGGACGGGGGCGGCCGCGCCCGGCATCTCGACCTCGAGCCACGCGCCGCCGCTCACCCGCTCGGACTTGCCGACGACGGAGCCGTCGACCTGGACCTTCCCTGCGGCGGCCAGCTCGGCCGCCTTCGTACGGGAGAACCCGAACATACGGGCGATGGCGGCGTCGACGCGCTCGCCCTCCAGGCCATCGGGAACGGGCAGCGTGCGGATCTCGGGACTCGTACTCACCCGTCGAGTATGCCTTGTGCCGGACGTACTCCGTCCGGCGTCGGTCGTCCGTCAGTCCTTGTGGACGGTTCCGTCCGGGTCCAGACCCCGGAACGACAGGATCACGATGAGGATGCCGCCGCACACGATCGCCGAGTCGGCGAGGTTGAAGACGGCGAAGTGCGCGGGGGCGATGAAGTCGACGACCGCGCCCTCGAAGACGCCCGGCGAGCGGAAGATCCGGTCGGTGAGGTTGCCCAGCGCACCGCCGAGCAGCAGACCGAGCGCGATCGCCCAGGGCAGGCTGTAGAGCTTCCGGGCGAGCCGGATGATCACGACGATCACGGCGGCGGCGATACAGGTGAAGATGATCGTGAAGGCCTCGCCCATGCCGAACGCGGCACCGGGGTTGCGGATGGCGTCGAAGCGCAGCACGTCGCCGATCACCCGGATCGGCTCGCGGCCCTCCAGCTTGGCGACCACCAGCATCTTGCTGCCCAGGTCGAGCAGGTAGGCCACGAGCGCCACCACGAAGAGCGCGAGGATCCGCCGCCTGCCCCTGGGCCGCTCCCCGGGAGCGGCCGACCCGTCGGGCGCGGCCGTTCCGTCGACGGCGGCCGACTCGTCGGAGGCGGCCGAGTCGTCGGCCCCTGCTGAATCCGGCGTACCGATGATGCGCTCCGCCTCTGCCACGTGAGTGAGTCCCTCGACCTCGATGCCTGACCGTGCACCGAGGGTACGGCACAGGCGTACGAGACCGGCAGCCGAGACCGTCGGCCGCGCGGTCGGGATCGTCAGCCGCTCAGCCGGGTCCGTCAGCCGCGCCGCTCCTGCCGCTGCTTGTCCTCGACGCAGAGGGTGGCCCGGGGGAAGGCCTGCATCCGCGCCTTGCCGATCGGCTTCCCGCACACCTCGCAGAGGCCGTACGTGCCGGCGTCGAGCCGTTCCAGGGCGTGCTCGGTCTGCTCCAGCATCTCCCGGGCGTTGGCCGCGAGGGCCAGCTCGTGCTCCCGGGTGATGTTCTTGGTGCCGGTGTCGGCCTGGTCGTCCCCGGCGCCGTCGCCGGAGTCCCGCATGAGGCCGGTGAGCTCCTCCTGGGAGTGCGCCAGCTCGGTGCGGAGCCTCAGCACCTCCGCCTGGAGCACGGTGCGGGCCTCGGTGACCTCCGCCGGGGTCCAGGGATCCTCGCCCGGCCGCACCGCGAGCTCGCCGGTACGGGCCGGAGGCACCGCCGCCTCGTCCCCGGCGGTCGTGACGACACCCGCGGTCTTCTTCGCTGCCACCGAACCGGCTCCTGTCTGCTTCTTCGCGGGCGCCCTCTTGGCAGCCGCCTTCTTCGCCACGGCCTTCTTGGCGGGCGTCTTCCCGGCGGCCGTCTTCCCGGCTGCCGTCTTCTTCACGGCGGGCGTCCTCTTCACGACCGTCGGCGGCTCCGTGACCGTCGTCCTCTTCCCGGCCACGTCCTTGGCGCCCTCGGCCGTACCGGCGGAACCGGCGGCCGAGGTCTTCTTCGCGGCGGTCTTCTTCGCCACCATGTCGCGGCCCCTTCACATTTTGTGATCTTGCTCGCGCATCGTGCTGGGACGATAAATCGGCCCAGGGCCCGCGGCAACGGGGCACGCCGCCGTTCCCACCCGTCCCCGCGCCCCTCGGGGCGGGCCTGCCTCCGTTGTGCCCAGCTCCCCGCCGGGTAATCCGTCCCGCCCCTCCCCCACATGGCCGCATCCGGGTCCGGCCCGTCCCGTATGGCCATTCGGGTCACGGGAAAACCGGTCTGCCGCCCCGCACCGGGCCCCGTACACTGGCCACAGCGAAAGGCTTGGATGGGGACGAGTAGCGTCGTACGCAGCCATGAGCGACCCGGGGACGGTGAGAGCCCGGGGGCGAGCCCGATGTGAAGCATCACCCCGGAGCCGTCGGAAGAAAGCCGCAGCACAGCGCGGTGACTAGACCCGGCGTCGCGACCCCAATGAGGGGGCTCAGGGCGTGCGTGCCCGGGGCCAAGGAGGGTGGTACCGCGGGAGCAGCGCTCTCGTCCCTCCGACGGAACGACGACAGTCCGCCGGAGGAACTCGATGACACCGCCGCAGTACCGCCAGGTGCCCGCCCAGATCGACCTGCCCGCGATGGAGCGCGCCGTGCTCGATCACTGGCAGGAGAACAAGGTCTTCGCCAAGACCCTGGAGCAGTCCGAGGGACGCCCCGAGTGGGTGTTCTACGAGGGTCCGCCCACCGCCAACGGCATGCCCGGCGCGCACCACATCGAGGCCCGCGTCTTCAAGGACGTCTTCCCCCGCTTCCGGACCATGCGCGGCTACCACGTGGCCCGCAAGGCCGGCTGGGACTGCCACGGCCTGCCGGTCGAGCTCGCCGTCGAGAAGGAGCTCGGCTTCTCCGGCAAGAAGGACATCGAGGAATACGGCATCGCCGCGTTCAACGACAAGTGCCGCGAGTCGGTGACCCGGCACACCGACGCCTTCGCCGAGCTGACGACCCGCATGGGCTACTGGGTCGACCTCGACGACGCGTACCGGACCATGGACCCCTCGTACATCGAGTCGGTCTGGTGGTCCCTGAAGCAGATCTTCGACAAGGACCTCCTGGTCCAGGACCACCGGGTCGCCCCCTGGTGCCCCCGCTGCGGCACCGGCCTCTCCGACCACGAGCTGGCCCAGGGCTACGAGACGGTCGTCGACCCCTCGGTCTACGTCCGCTTCCCGCTGACCTCGGGACCGCTGGCCGGCAAGGCGGCGCTCCTCGTCTGGACGACGACCCCGTGGACCCTGGTGTCCAACACGGCGGTCGCCGCCCACCCCGAGGTCACCTACGTGGTCGCCACCGACGGCGACGAGCGGATCGTCGTCGCGCAGCCGCTGGTCGAGAAGGCGCTCGGCGAGGGCTGGGTCACCACCGGCGAGTCGTTCACGGGCGCCGAGATGGAGCGCTGGACGTACCGGCGCCCCTTCGAGCTGATCCCCTTCGACGCCCCGGCGCACTACGTCGTGAACGCCGAGTACGTGACGACCGAGGACGGTACGGGTCTGGTCCACCAGTCCCCCGCCTTCGGTGAGGACGACCTCAAGGTCTGCAAGGCGTACGGCCTGCCGGTCGTGAACCCGGTCCGCCCCGACGGCACCTTCGAGGAGGACGTGCCGCTGGTCGGCGGCGTCTTCTTCAAGAAGGCCGACGAGGCGCTCACCGCCGACCTGGACGCGCGCGGCCTGCTCTTCCGCCACATCCCGTACGAGCACAGCTACCCGCACTGCTGGCGCTGCCACACGGCGCTGCTGTACTACGCGCAGCCGTCCTGGTACATCCGCACGACCGCGGTCAAGGACCGCATGCTCGCCGAGAACGAGCGGACGAACTGGTTCCCGGACTCGGTCAAGCACGGCCGCTTCGGCGACTGGCTGACGAACAACGTCGACTGGGCGCTGTCCCGGAACCGCTACTGGGGCACCCCGCTGCCGATCTGGCGCTGCGAGGACGACCACCTCACCTGCGTGGGCTCGCGCGCGGAGCTGACCGAGCTGACCGGCACGGACCAGTCGGAGCTCGACCCGCACCGCCCGTACATCGACGCGGTGACCTTCCCGTGCCCGAGCTGCTCGAAGACCGCCACGCGCGTGCCCGAGGTCATCGACGCCTGGTACGACTCGGGCTCGATGCCGTTCGCGCAGTACGGCTACCCGTACGAGAACAAGGAACTGTTCGAGTCCCGGTACCCCGCGCAGTTCATCTCCGAGGCCATCGACCAGACCCGTGGCTGGTTCTACACCCTGATGGCCGTCGGCACCCTGGTCTTCGACAAGTCGTCCTACGAGAACGTGGTCTGCCTGGGCCACATCCTCGCCGAGGACGGCCGCAAGATGTCCAAGCACCTGGGGAACATCCTCCAGCCGATCCCGCTGATGGACCAGCACGGCGCCGACGCGGTCCGCTGGTTCATGGCGGCCGGCGGCTCGCCGTGGGCGGCGCGCCGGGTGGGCCACGGCACGATCCAGGAGGTCGTCCGCAAGACCCTCCTGACGTACTGGAACACGGTCGCCTTCCAGGCGCTGTACGCCCGTACGTCCGGCTGGGCGCCGAGCGCCGCGGACCCGGCCCCGGCCGACCGCACGGTCCTCGACCGCTGGCTGCTCTCCGAGCTGAACACGCTGGTCGCCGAGACGACCGAGGCGATGGAGTCGTACGACACCCAGCGCACCGGCAAGCTGATCTCCGCCTTCGTCGACGACCTCTCCAACTGGTACGTGCGCCGCTCGCGCCGCCGCTTCTGGCAGGGCGACAAGGCGGCCCTGCGCACCCTCCACGACGTGATCGAGACGGTCACCCGCCTGATGGCCCCGCTGACCCCGTTCATCACGGAGCGGGTCTGGCAGGACCTGGTGGTGCCGGTGACGCCGGAGGCCCCCGAGTCCGTCCACCTGGCCACCTGGCCGGAGGCGGACACCGCCCGGATCGACAGGACGCTCTCCGAGCAGATGCTCCTGGTCCGCCGCCTGGTGGAGCTGGGCCGCGCCACGCGCGCGGAGTCCGGCGTGAAGACCCGCCAGCCCCTCTCCCGCGCGCTGGTCGCGGCGACGGGCTTCGCGGCCCTCTCCCCCGAGCTCCAGGCCCAGATCACGGAGGAGCTGAACGTCTCCTCGCTCGCCTCCCTCTCCGAGGTGGGCGGCTCGCTGGTCGACACGACGGCGAAGGCGAACTTCCGCGCCCTGGGCAAGCGCTTCGGCAAGGGCGTCCAGGACGTGGCGAAGGCGGTCGCGGCCGCCGACGCGGCGGCGCTCTCCCTGGCCCTGCGCGCGGGCGAGGCGACCCTCGAGGTGAACGGCGAGACGATCACCGTCACCCCCGAGGAGGTCATCATCACGGAGACCCCTCGCGAAGGCTGGTCGGTCGCCTCGGACGCCGGCGCGACGGTCGCCCTGGACCTGGAGATCACCCCGGAGCTGCGCAAGGCGGGCCTGGCCCGTGACGCGATCCGTCTGATCCAGGAGGCCCGCAAGAACAGCGGCCTGGACGTCGCCGACCGCATCGCCCTGCGCTGGTCCTCCGACTCCCCGGAGACCGTCGAGGCCCTCACGGCCCACGCCGACCTCATCGCCGACGAGGTCCTGGCCACGGACCACGCCCAGGGCGACGCGGACGACACGTACGGCACGCCGTTCGAGGACGAGGGCCTGTCCCTGACGTTCCGCCTCCGCAAGGCGTAAGCGATACGGCGAAGGGCCCGGCACCAGTGGTGGTGCCGGGCCCTTCGCCGTACCCCCGCACAGGCGCGTGGGCCCACGGCAAAGGGCCGGCCCCCCGGAGGGGACCGGCCCTTCTAGCCTGCCGACGGCTACGCGCTCATCGCGCGACCGGGCGCCGTCAGTTGTCGTCCTCGTCGATCAGGAAGCCGCGCATCGGCGCCGGGGCCTGCTGCATCGGCTGCGGTGCCTGCGGACGGACCGGAGCCATCGGCTGGGTCATCGCCGGAGACATCTGCTGCTGACCGCCGCCGTAGGAGGGGGCGCCACCCATGGACGGCGCACCGCCCATCGTGCCGTTGCCGCCGTAGGACGGCGCGCTCGCGCCCGCCGAGGCCATCGACGGGGCCGGCGGCAGGGAAGCCGTGGCCGGGGTGCGCGGCGGGGCCAGCGAGTCGTCGGCCTGGGTCTCCAGCTGACGCAGCTGCGACTCCAGGTACGACTTCAGCCGCGTGCGGTACTCGCGCTCGAAGCCGCGCAGGTCCTCGACCTTGCGCTCGAGCGTGGCGCGGGCGGACTCCAGGGAGCCCATGGCGACGCGGTGCTTCTCCTGGGCGTCCCGCTCAAGAGCGTCCGCCTTGGCGCGGGCGTCCCGCTCCAGGCCCTCGGCGCGGGAGCGCGCCTCGCCGACGATCTTGTTGGCCTCGGAGCGGGCCTCGGCGATCGCCTGGTCGGCGGTCTGCTGGGCCAGCGAGAGGACACGCGCGGCGCTGTCGCCACCGGGACCCTGGGCAGGCTGCTGCATCTGCGGCGGCATCTGCTGCTGCATCTGCTGCTGCTGCATCTGCTGCTGCTGCGGGTGGCCCATGGGGCCGCCCTGCATCGGGCCGGGACCCATCGGACCGCCCTGCATCGGGCCGCCCTGCATGGGACCGCCCTGCATGGGGCCGGGGGGAAGCTGGGGGGCACCGGACGGCAGCTGCGGCGGGCCCATCTGCGGCGGCTGCTGCTGGACCGGCGGTCCGGATATGGCGGCGGGCACGGGCGCGCCGGGACCGACGGGACGATCCTGCTGCTCCGGAGGCTTGCGCATGCCCTGCTGCTGTTGCTGCTGCTGGTTCTGCGCGGCGGCGCGCGTCGCGGCGGCCAGCTTGGCGCGCAGGTCCTCGTTCTCGCGGAGCAGGCGGGTCAGCTCGGACTCGACCTCGTCGAGGAAGGCATCGACCTCGTCCTCGTCATAGCCTTCTCGGAGGCGGACGGTCGTGAACTGCTTGTTCCGCACGTCCTCGGGGGTCAGCGGCATCTCTTCTTCACCTCTACGTAGTCGTCGGCAGTCGGCAAGACCGTATCGTCCACATTCACCTCGCGAAGCTGCTCACGATGGAGATCAGGATGTAGACGATGATCATCAGAACGAAGAAGGACAGGTCGAGTGCCACGCCCCCGAGACGCAGCGGCGGGATGAGTCGCCGCAGAAGCTTGAGCGGTGGATCGGTGACAGTGTAGGTGGCCTCAAGGACGACCACCATCGCCTTACCGGGTTGCCATGAACGGGCGAACTGGAAGACGTAGTCCATGACAAGTCGGACGATGAGGAGGACGAGGAAGCACATCAGCACGATGTAGACCACCTGTAGTGCGACGCCCATCCCGCGTTTCCCTCTCCCCTGACTTACGTGCTCTTACTTGTCCGACCGCTTCGCGGCCGGCCCGTCCGGTTCTCGTGTTCTCAGCTCTGGTTGAAGAATCCGCCCTCTGCGATCCGGGCCTTGTCCTCCGCCGTGACATCGACGTTAGCAGGCGACAACAGGAACACCTTCTGCGTCACGCGCTCAATGCTGCCATGGAGCCCGAAGACGAGTCCGGCGGCAAAGTCGACAAGTCGCTTCGCGTCCGTGTCGTCCATCTCCGTGAGGTTCATGATCACCGGGGTGCCCTCACGGAAGTGTTCCCCGATGGTACGGGCCTCGTTGTAGGTCCGGGGGTGCAGCGTGGTGATGCGGTAGGGCTCCCGCTCGGACACGACCTTGGGCATGATCACCGGTGCGTTCTTCTCCATGCTCGGACGTTCGGGTGTGATGGATGCCACGGGGGCAATTCGGGCCGGACGTCCGCTTTCGGCGAGTACCGGGACAGAATGGGCGACCGGTTCCCGGGGCGCCGGGGGCTGCACCACTCGTACCGGTTCCTCACGCTCCACCTGGCGCGGGGGGGTGTGACGCCGCTCGCGCTCGGGCTCCGGCTCCAGCTCGGGTTCGAAGTCGTCGTCGGGGTCGAAGCCCCGGCCGTCGTACCCATCGTCCTCCACGAGGCCGAGGTAGACCGCCATCTTGCGCATCGCGCCGGCCATTCTCTGAGTCCTCCGCTCTGTGGTGGATCGCCCTACTGGCCAATTCGCAGCGTCACCAAGTGCCCGCGATCCACGGGTCGTCCCGCCGTTCTGCGGAATGACCATATTTTCTGCTGTGGTCCGACTTGCTTCGCGACGTTACCCGAGCTTCGGGCGGACGCCGAGTACCGCCGTACCGACGCGTACGTGTGTCGCCCCGGCCGCGACGGCCTCCTCGAGGTCCGCGCTCATCCCTGCCGACACCATGTTCGCAGCCGGACGGGTCGCGCGCAGGACAGTCGACAAATCCATCAGCCGGTCGAAGGCCGCCCGTTGCCGTCCCGCGTACGGACCGGCGAGCGGGGCGACGGTCATCAGTCCGTCGAGCCGCAGTCCGGGGGCGGCGTCCACCGCGGCCGCCAACTCCTCGATCCCGTCCGGCGCGACACCGCCGCGGTCGCCCCGCTCACCGGACTCGGCGTCGAGGGCGACCTGGAGGAGACAGCCGAGCTCGCGGCCCTCCTTCTCCGCGGCGGCGGAAAGGGAGGAAACGAGCTTCAAGCGGTCGACAGACTGCACCACATCGGCATAACCCACCACGGATCTGACCTTGTTGGTCTGCAACTGGCCCACGAAGTGCCAGGTCAGATCAAGGTCGGCACAGGCGGCCGCCTTGGGGGCGGCGTCCTGGTCCCGGTTCTCGGCGACGTGCCGTACGCCGAGTCCGTGGAGGATTCTCACGTCGCTCGCGGGATAGGTCTTGGTGACCACGATGAGCGTCACCTCCTCCCGCGGGCGTCCGGCCGCGGCGCAGGCGGCGGCGATGCGCGCCTCCACCCGGGCCAGGTTCTCGGCGAGTTCCGACGTGCGGTCCGTCATGTCTCTTCTCAGTCCAACCAGACATATCCCGCGAGTCGCCCCGTGGTGCGATCGCGGCGGTACGAGTAGTGGTCACCGGATTCCCGGGTGCAGACCGTACTGGCCTGCCGGTCGGTGACGCCGAGCCGTTCGAGCTGGGCGTGCACTCCGGCGGTGACGTCGACGGCCGGGGTGCCCCAGCTCGTCTCGGCCCAGGCGGTCGGTTCGGTCGCGGCGACCTCGGCCCGCATGGCCTCCGGCACCTCGTAGCAGCGCCCGCAGACGGCGGGGCCGGTGCGGGCGACGATACGGGCGGGGTCGGCACCGAGTTCGATCATGGCCGCGACCGCGGCCGGGACCACTCCCGCCACCATCCCGGGGCGCCCGGCGTGGGCGGCGGCGGCGACTCCGGCGACCGGGTCGGCGAGGAGGACGGGTACGCAGTCCGCGGTGAGGACGGCGAGTCCGAGTCCCGGTCGGGAGGTGACGAGCGCGTCCACCGACGGGATCGCGTCGGTGCCCCACGGTCCGTCGACCTCGGCGACGTCCGCGCCGTGCACCTGGTTCATCCAGACCACCCGGGCCGGGTCGAGCCCGAGGGCGCCGGCGGCGAGCGTCCGGTTGGCGCGTACGGCCCCGGGGTCGTCCCCCACCGCACCGCCCAGGTTGAGCTCCTCGTACGGAACGGCGCTCACCCCGCCCCACCGGTCGGTGAAGGCGAAGTGCGCGCCGTTCGCGTCGAAGCGCTGTCCTATCACTTCAGGAAGTCCGGGACGTCCAGCTCCTCGGCCTGGCTGTCCGCGTACGGACGGGCCGGCGGGACGACCGGCGGGGCGGGCGACAGCGGGGCCTCGTTGACGGCCGGGGCCGGCTCGACCGGAGCCTGGACCGGCTCCTCGCGCGGGGCGACCGTGCCGAGGCCGCCCAGCGGACGGGAGGTCTCGACGTGGCGGGGTGCCGGGGCCGGCTCCTCGCGCTTGGCCGAGACCGAGCCGATGATGTTCTCCCGGCGGGCCGGCGGCTGACCGCCGTCGAAGCCGGCCGCGATGACGGTGACCCGGACCTCGTCGCCGAGGGCGTCGTCGATGACGGCGCCGAAGATGATGTTGGCCTCGGGGTGGGCCGCCTCGCTGACCAGCTGTGCGGCCTCGTTGATCTCGAAGAGACCGAGGTCGCTGCCGCCGGAGATGGAGAGCAGCACGCCGCGGGCGCCGTCGATGGAGGCCTCCAGGAGCGGCGAGGAGATCGCCATCTCCGCCGCCGCCACCGCGCGGTCGTCGCCGCGGGCGGAGCCGATGCCCATGAGGGCGGAACCGGCCTCGGACATGACCGACTTGACGTCGGCGAAGTCGAGGTTGATCAGACCCGGGGTGGTGATGAGGTCGGTGATGCCCTGGACACCGCTCAGCAGCACCTGGTCGGCCGACTTGAAGGCGTCGAGCACGGAGACCTGGCGGTCCGAGATCGACAGGAGCCGGTCGTTGGGGATGACGATGAGGGTGTCGACCTCTTCGCGGAGTTCGGCGATGCCGTCCTCCGCCTGGTTGGCCCGACGGCGTCCCTCGAAGGTGAACGGCCGGGTGACCACACCGATCGTGAGGGCGCCGAGCGAGCGTGCGATGTTGGCGACGACGGGTGCGCCGCCGGTGCCGGTGCCGCCGCCTTCGCCGGCGGTGACGAAGACCATGTCGGCCCCCTTGAGGACCTCCTCGATCTCCTCACGGTGGTCCTCTGCCGCCTTGCGACCGACGGCCGGGTTGGCCCCGGCCCCGAGGCCGCGGGTGAGTTCACGACCGACGTCGAGCTTGACGTCGGCGTCGCTCATCAACAGCGCTTGCGCGTCGGTGTTGATCGCGATGAACTCGACGCCCTTGAGACCGACCTCGATCATTCGGTTGATGGCATTGACACCACCGCCGCCGACACCGATGACCTTGATGACTGCGAGGTAGTTCTGCGGTGCTGCCACGTCGAAGGCCTCTCGCCTCGAGTTACGTGTCGTCGCTGCGCGGTTGGTCGCGCCGCTCCGACGGATGCCGATTGGGACGGTCCGAAACGCCGACCCAAACCCTAACGTTGAAGTTTAGGGTTACCAGTGTCTCTGTTCGCTGGACTCTTCCGAACGAGACACTAAGTCGACAAGCGGCGCACGTTCAACGAACACGCCGAACCTCCCGTTTTTCTTTTCACCCTATGTGATCACCCGTAGCGCTGGCCAACCAGGGTGCTGGCCAGGGGCGATACCCGTCAACTTCCGGACGAGGCGGGCGCCGTGGGGGCACTTACATCGAAGTGCCCCGCTTTGGGAGTGGCCTTCATGAGCGCGGTGAGAACCCGGGCCTTGACCGGGCCGTGCTCGCCGCTGCCCCAGAAGACGGTGCGTCCCCCGGTCAGCTCCAGAGTGACGGAGTCGTACGAGGTGATGCGCACGACACGAGTGTTCCGGGCGATTTCCGCCGGGAGTTCACCCCGGACGCGGACCGCCTCGCGGAGCAGTCGGCCCGCGTCGAAGCGGCGCAGGCTCGGGGAGGAGGCGCTGTCGAGGGCGAGCCGGGGGACACCGGGAGGGGCTTTGTCGACGGTGGAGAACCGCACACCGGCCGCGTCCACTTCGATGAACTTTCCGCCCTTTTCCATGAGGAGAACGGGCTTTCGTTCCGTCACTTTCAGCCCGATTCCGTGCGGCCAGGACCGTGCGACGGTCACCGTCTCGATGCGCGGCAGCTTTTGCCGGAGCCGGGCCTCGATGGCGTCGGTGTCGACCGTGACGAGCGGGGCCCCCATCGGGACGGCGGCGACGGCCTCGATCTCACGCACGGTCAGGACCGCGGCGCCGGAAGTCTTCACACGTTCCACACGGAACCAGGCCGAGCCGTAGAGCGCCCAGACGCCACCGGCCACGAGGGCGAGGACGCCGAACGCGATCAGGAGCGTCCGGGTTCCAGGTGCCCGGAACCCTCGGTTCCGGGCACCCGTGCGGGACGGACCGCCCGACGACCCCTTCGACGTGCTCGCGCCGCTCTTCTCGGCGGTCGTCGGTCCGGCTGCCACGCTTCCCGCCTTTCGCGGCCGCTACGCCTGTCGGCGTGCGGCGATCGCCTCGTACACCATGCCGACGAGCAGGTCGTCGGCGTCCCGGCGGCCGAACTCGGCGGCGGCGCGGGACATCTCGTACAACCGGTGCGGATCGGCCAGTACGGGCAGGACGTTGCCCTGCACCCACTGCGGGGTCAGCTCCGCGTCGTCGACGAGGAGCCCACCGCCGGCCTTGACCACCGGCTGGGCGTTGAGCCGCTGTTCACCGTTGCCGATGGGCAGGGGGACGTACGCGGCGGGCAGCCCGACGGCGGACAGCTCGGCGACGGTCATCGCGCCCGCGCGGCAGAGCATCATGTCGGCGGCGGCGTACGCGAGATCCATCCGGTCCACGTACGGTACCGGCACGTAGGGCGGCATTCCGGGCATGTTGTCGACGCGCGGCATTTCGTTCTTCGGGCCGACCGCGTGCAGGATCTGGATGCCCGAGCGCTGGAGCACCGGGGCGACCTGCTGGACGACCTCGTTGAGCCGCCGGGCGCCCTGCGAGCCGCCCGAGACGAGGAGCGTCGGCAGGTTCGGGTCGAGCCCGAAGGCGGCGCGCGCCTCGGGGCGCACCCGTGCCCGGTCGAGGGTCGCGATGGTGTGCCGCAGCGGGATGCCGATGTAGCGGGCGTTGCGGAGCTTGCTGTCCGGGGTGGCGACGGCGACCCCGGCCGCGTATCGCGAACCGATCTTGTTGGCGAGGCCGGGCCTGGCGTTGGCCTCGTGGACCACGATCGGCACGCCGAGCCGCTTGGCCGCGAGGTAGCCGGGCAGCGCCACGTAGCCGCCGAAGCCCACCACGCAGTCCGCCTTGGTGCGTTCGAGGACCTGCTCGGCGGCCTTGATCGTGCCGCGCAGCCGCCCGGGGACGGTGATCAGCTCGGGGGTGGGCTTGCGGGGCAGCGGTACGGCGGGGATGAGGGCCAGCTCGTAGCCCCGCTCGGGCACGAGCCGGGTCTCCAGACCCTTCTCCGTGCCGAGCGCCGTGATCCCCACACTGGGGTCCTGCCTGCGCAGGGCGTCCGCGAGGGCCAGCGCCGGCTCGATGTGGCCGGCGGTCCCCCCGCCGGCGAGTACGACATGCACCGAAATTCACCGCTCTCCGGACGGGCGCTTCTTGACGCGCCGTCGCATCGACTTCCATCTCACCCCGGCCCGCTTACCCCAACCGGGGCGGCGCATGGCCAGGGCCGCTTTCGCGGCGGGTTCCTGTCGCGCGAAGGCGATGAGGAGCCCGACGGCGAACATGGTCGGCAGCAGGGCCGACCCACCGTAGGAGAACAACGGGAGCGGGACCCCGGCGATCGGCAGCAGACCGAGCACCGCACCGATGTTGATCACGGCCTGAGCCGTGATCCAGGTGGTCACACCTCCCGCGGCGAACCTCACGAAGGGGTCCTCCGTGCCTCCGGCCACGCGGATACCCGCATAGCCTAGAGCCGCGAACAGGGCGAGTACCGACAGCGTCCCCGCCAGACCCAGTTCCTCACCGGTGACCGCGAAGATGAAGTCGGTGTGCGCCTCGGGCAGTTGGCCCCATTTCTCGACGCTCGCACCGAGTCCGGAACCGAACCATCCGCCCGAGGCCAGAGCATAGATTCCGTGCGCGGCCTGGAGGCAGGGGGCTCCCTCTCCGCCGGGGTCGGTCGCTCCGATGCAGTCGAAGCGCTTCATCCGGTTGGGGCTCGTCTTGATCAGCAGGACGCCGATCGCGCCGGCCACCCCGAGCACCCCGACGAAGAGCCGGGTGGGTGCTCCGGCCGTCCACAGGAGGCCGAAGAGGATCGCGGCGAGGATGATCGAGGTGCCCAGGTCGCCGCCGAGCATGATCAGCCCGAGCAGCATGAAGGCGCCGGGAACCAGCGGCACCAGCATGTGCTTCCACTGGGTGAGCAGCTTCGTGTCGTGCTTGCGGGCGAGCAGGTCGGCCCCCCACAGGATCAGCGCCAGCTTGCCGAACTCGCTGGGCTGGAGCTGGAAGGGGCCGCCGAGGGAGATCCAGTTCTGGTTGCCGTTGACCGCGTGCCCTATCCCGGGGATCTGCACGAGCACCATCAGGAAGACCGCGCCGACCAGGATCGGGTAGGCGAGCGCCCGGTGCAGCTTGATCGGCATCCGGGAGGCGGCCAGGAGCAGTCCGGTGCCCAGGAGCGCGGCGAAGAACTGCTTCCGGAAGAAGTAGGACGGCACCAGGTCGTAGGTGAGCGCCGTGATCATCGAGGCGGAGTAGACCATCACGAGGCCGAGCGCGGTGATGAGCATCCCCGCGCCGCTGATCACGTAGTACGCCGTGAGCGGCCGGTCCCAGGCCTTCAGCGCCCGCCTGCGCAGGCCTCGCAGGCCTCCGCCGCGCGTCCGTCGCGGAACCGCGGGGGCCCGCCCCCCGCCGCGTACGGCGGACGGCCGGCGTGTCCCTGCGATCTTGCTCGGCATGGTCGCTGCCCCCTCCGGTCGTGCCCGGTCCGGCCGGACCTTCCCACTGGGCAGGTCAGGCGTCCCCGGTGGCGGCGAGGGCGCGGACCGCGTCCGCGAAGGCCTCGCCGCGCTTGTTGTAGTTGGTGAACATGTCCATCGAGGCGCAGGCCGGGGCGAGGAGCACCGTGTCCCCCGGGCGGGCGAGACGGGCCGCCTCGCGGACCGCCTCGGACATCGCCCCAGTGTCGGTCCGGTCGAGGTCCACCACCGGTACCTCCGGGGCGTGTCGCGCCAGGGCTTCGCGGATCAAGGCACGGTCGGCGCCGATCAGGACGGCCCCGCGCAAGCGCTTCGCCGACTTCTCCACGAGCTCGTCGAAGGTCGCGCCCTTGGCGAGGCCGCCGGCGATCCAGACGATCGGGTCGTAGGCGGCCAACGAGGCTTCCGCGGCGTGGGTGTTGGTGGCCTTGGAGTCGTCGACGTACGTGACTCCCTGGATCTCCTCGACCAGTTCGATGCGGTGCGGGTCGGGCCGGAAGGCCTTCAGCCCGTCCCGTACGGCCTTCGCGTCGACGCCGAAGGCGCGGGCGAGGGCGGCGGCGGCGAGGGCGTTGGCGATGTTGTGCGGGGCCGGCGGCTGGACGTCGGCGATCTCGGCGAGCTCCTGGGCGTTCTTCTGCCGGTTCGGGGCGAAGGCCCGGTCGACGAGGATGCCCTCGACGACGCCGAGTTCGGAGGGGCCGGGGGTGCCGAGGGTGAAGCCGATGGCCCGGCAGCCCTCCTCGACGTCGGCCTCGCGGACCAGGTCCTCGGTGGCCTTGTCGGCGACGTTGTAGACGCAGGCGACCTGGTTGCCCTCGTAGATCCGGCCCTTGTCGGCGGCGTACGCCTCCATGGAGCCGTGCCAGTCGAGGTGGTCGGGAGCCAGGTTGAGCACGGCGGCCGAGTGGACGCGGACGGACGGCGCCCAGTGCAGCTGGTAGCTGGACAGCTCGACGGCGAGCACGTCGTAGGTCTCGTCGCCGAGGACGGCGTCGAGGAGCGAGACGCCGATGTTGCCGACGGCGGCGGTCCGCAGTCCGGCCGCCTCCAGGATCGAGGCGAGCATCCGGACGGTCGTGGTCTTGCCGTTGGTGCCGGTGACCCCGAGCCAGGGGGCCGCGTCAGGGCCCCTGAGCCGCCAGGCGAGTTCGACGTCGCCCCAGATCTCCACGCCCGCCTCCGCGGCGGCCGTGAAGAGCGGCTTGTCGGGGCGCCAGCCGGGGGTGGTGACGATCAGCTCGGTACCGGTCGGCAGGGTCGCCCCGTCGCCGAGGCGGACGGTGATGCCCTCCGCCTCCAGTTCGGCGGCCTGGGCCCGGGAGCGCTCGTCGTCGCCGTCGTTGACGACGGTCACGACGGCGCCCAGACCGTGCAGGACGCGGGCGGCCGGGATGCCGGACACCCCGAGCCCCGCGACGGTGACGTTCTTGCCGGTCCAGTCGAGCTGTTCTGTCACTTTTCCGATGCCCATCCCGCGTAGAAGAGGCCCAGGCCCACGATCACGCACATGCCCTGGATGATCCAGAACCGGACGACGACAAGGACCTCGGACCACCCCTTGAGTTCGAAGTGGTGCTGGAGGGGTGCCATCCGGAAGACGCGCTTGCCGGTCATCTTGAACGAGCCGACCTGGATGACCACGGACATCGTGATCAGCACGAACAGGCCGCCGAGCAGGGCCAGCAGGAGCTCCGTACGGGAGCAGATGGCGAGACCGGCGAGCGCGCCGCCGAGGGCGAGCGAGCCGGTGTCACCCATGAAGATCTTGGCCGGCGAGGTGTTCCACCACAGGAAGCCGAAGCAGGAACCCATCAGCGCGGAGGCGACGACCGCGAGGTCGAGCGGGTCGCGCACCTCGAAGCAGGCGTTCGGGTTGGTCAGGGTCATGGCGTTCGCACAGGACTCCTGGAACTGCCAGAGCCCGATGAAGGTGTACGCGCCGAAGACCATCACCGAGGCGCCGGTGGCCAGGCCGTCCAGGCCGTCCGTCAGGTTCACGCCGTTGGACATGGCGAGGATCATGAAGAGCGCCCAGACCACGAAGAGCACCGGTCCGATGGACCAGCCGAAGTCCGTGATGAAGGAGAGCTTCTCGGAGGCGGGCGTGAGTCCGCGCAGGTCCGCGAACTGCAGCGACAGCACGGCGAAGGCGATGCCGACGATCAGCTGGCCGGCCATCTTCGCCTTGGCGCGCAGGCCCAGCGACCGCTGCTTGACGATCTTGATGTAGTCGTCGAGGAAGCCGACGAGGCCCATGCCGGCCATCAGGAACAGCACCAGGACGCCCGAGTACGTCGGGTCCTCACCGGTGATGACCTTGGCCAGGGCGTACGCGATGAGCGTGGCCAGGATGAAGGAGATGCCGCCCATGGTGGGCGTGCCCTTCTTCCCGGCGTGGCCGCGCGGGCCGTCGTCGCGGATGAACTGCCCGTATCCCTTGCGGGCGAGCAGCTTGATCAGCAGCGGCGTGCCGATCAGGGTCAGGAAGAGCCCGATGGCCCCCGCGAAGAGGATCTGCCTCATCGGCCGGTGACCTCGCCCTCGGTGTCGAGGAGAGCCAGGGCGACCTGTTCGAGACCGACCGACCTGGAAGCCTTCACAAGGACGACGTCCCCCGGGCGCAGCTCACTGCGCAACAGGTCGACAGCCGCCTGCGCGTCGGACACGTGCACCGACTCCTCACCCCACGAACCCTCGTTATATGCGCCCAGTTGCAGCCAGGACGCTTCCCTGTCCCCGACCGCGACGAGCTTGCTGACGTTGAGCCGGACGGCGAGCCGTCCGACCGCGTCGTGCTCGACGAGCGATGCGTCACCGAGCTCGGCCATCTTGCCGAGCACCGCCCACGTACGAGCCCCTCGGGCCTGTGCGGCCCTTCCCATGGCCGCGAGCGCGCGCAGGGCGGCTCGCATGGACTCGGGGTTCGCGTTGTAGGCGTCGTTGACGATCGTCACGCCGTCCGGACGCTCGGTGACCTCCATGCGCCAGCGCGACAGGGTGCCGGCCTCGGAGAGCGCGGTGGCGATCTCTTCGACAGGCATGCCCAGCTCGTGCGCGACGGCGGCCGCTGCGAGCGCGTTCGACACGTGGTGCTCACCGTACAGGCGCAAGGTCACGTCGCTGCACCCGGTGGGTGTGTGAAGACGGAAAGAGGGCTGTCCGGCGGCTGTGAGGTGGACGTTCTCGGCCCGTACGGCCGCTTCGTCCGCTTCGCCGAACAGGATCACGCGGGCCTTGGTGCGGCTCGCCATCGCGCGGACGAGCGGGTCGTCGGCGTTGAGGACCGCCACCCCGCCCTCCTCGGCCGACGGCAGCGCCTCGACCATCTCGCCCTTGGCCTGGGCGATCTGCTCCCGGCCGCCGAACTCGCCGATGTGAGCGGTGCCCACGTTGAGGACGAGGCCGATCCGCGGCGGGGTGAGGCCGGTGAGGTAGCGGATGTGCCCGATGCCGCGGGCGCCCATCTCCAGGACCAGGTGCCGGGTCTCGTCGCTCGCGCGGAGCGCGGTCAGCGGCAGGCCGATCTCGTTGTTGAGCGAACCGGGCGTCCACACGGTGGGCGCGTGCCGGTCGAGGACCTGGGCGATCAGGTCCTTGGTGGAGGTCTTGCCCGCCGAGCCGGTGAGGGCGACGACATCGGTGCCGAGCCGTTCGACGACCGCCCGGGCGAGGGCCCCGAGCGCGGTCTGGACGTCGTCCACGACGAGGGCGGGGACGCCGACGGGGCGGGTGGCGAGCACCGCCACCGCGCCCGCGGCGACGGCGCGTTCCGCGTAGTCGTGGCCGTCGACGTGCTCACCGGCGAAGGCCGCGAAGAGGCTGCCGGCCCGCACCTCGCGGGAGTCGATGACGACGGGCCCGGTGATCCGGGCGGCCGGATCCGGTATGTCGTGCGCCTGCCCGCCGACGATTTCGGCGATCTCGGCGAGGGAGAGGGCGATCACTGCTTCATCCCTGACTGTTCTGGTGGCTGTTCTCGTGACTGGCTTCGCCCGGGACGGCCCGGGTGGCGTTCTGTTCGAGGATCGCCGCGCGCAGGACCTCGCGGTCGTCGAAGGGGCGGACCACTCCGGCGATCTCCTGGCCCTGTTCGTGGCCCTTGCCTGCGACCAGGACGGTGTCGCCGGGCCGCGCGCGGGCGACGGCGGCCGCGATGGCGGCGGCCCGGTCGGGTTCGACCAGGACGGCGCCGCGCTCCCCCGCCGGCACGTCCGCGGCGCCCGCGAGCATGGCGGTGAGGATCGCGAGCGGGTCCTCGGAGCGGGGGTTGTCGGAGGTGAGGACGGCGGTGTCGGCGAGCCGGGCGGCGGCGGCGCCCATCGGGCCGCGCTTGGTGGTGTCCCGGTCGCCGCCGCAGCCGATGACCACGTGCAGGCTGCCCTCGGTGACCTCGCGCAGGGAGCGCAGGACCGATTCGACGGCGTCCGTCTTGTGCGCGTAGTCGACGACCGCGAGGTACGGCTGGCCGGCGTCGACCCGCTCCAGGCGGCCCGGTACGCCGGGGACGGCGGCGACGCCCTCGGCTGCGCTCTTGGGGTCGACGCCCGCGGCGGCGAGGGTGGCGATCGCGGCGAGGGTGTTGGCGACGTTGAACGGGCCGGGCAGCGGGGCGGTGGCGGGGATCCGCACGCCCTCCGGGCCGACGGCGGTGAACGTCGAGTCGTGGGAGCCGAGGACGACGTCCTCGGCGCGCCAGTCGGCGTCGGCGCGGCCCGCGGCGGAGAAGGTGACGACCGGGACGGTCGCCTCCTTCACGAGCCTGCGGCCGTACTCGTCGTCGAGGTTGACCACACCGAGGCGGCTGCGCTCGGGCGTGAAGAGCCCGGCCTTCGCCCGGAAGTAGTCGTCCATGTCGGAGTGGAACTCCATGTGCTCCGGGCTGAGGTTGTTGAAGACGGCGACGTCGAAGACGCAACCGTCGACCCGGCCGAGCACGAGGGCGTGGCTGGAGACCTCCATGGCGACCGCGTCGACGCCGCGCTCGCGCATGACGGCGAAGAGCGCCTGGAGGTCGGTGGCCTCGGGGGTGGTCCGCTCCGACTTGATGCGCTCGTCCTCGATCCGCGTCTCGACGGTGCCGACGAGCCCGGTGCGGTGTCCGGCGCCACGCAGTCCGCCTTCGACGAGGTAGGCGGTGGTGGTCTTGCCTGAGGTGCCGGTGATGCCGATCTGGAGGAGGTCGGCGCCGGGCCGTCCGTAGATCTCGGCGGCGAGTTCGCCCATCCGGCCGCGCGGATTCTCGACGACCAGGACCGGCAGGTCGGTCGCGGCGGCGCGCTCGGCGCCCGCCGGGTCGGTGAGGATCGCGGCGGCTCCGAGTCCGGCGGCCTGGGCGACGAAGTCGGCGCCGTGGAGGCGGGCGCCGGGCAGGGCGGCGTACACGTCGCCGGGGCGCACGGCCCGCGAGTCGTGGGTGATGCCCGAGATCTCGGCGTCCCGGGGGGCGTCGACCCCCAGGTACGCGGCCAGGACGCCCAGGGGTGTCGGGCGGGCCTGCTCCGGCCGGGGCGGGGCGGTTCGGTACTGATCAGCGTGTGGCACGGCGGTGAGCGTACCGGGCCCACCCTGTGAGGGGCCAAAACGGCCCGGGGCCTCGCCGGAGTTCGATTTCCGGTTCCCGGAATGGGGGGTGATCGTTGTCACTGGTGCTCCCGGAGTGTCACGGGGTGGGGTCGGAGAAGACCGGCAGTCGGGCGGGCTCGCTGCCCGTGGGGGCGATGTGGAGGGTCTTGAGGGCGAACTCCATGACCTTCTTGTAGATGGGACCGCAGATCTGGCCGCCGAAGTAGCTGCCCTTGGTGGGGTTCTGGATGGCGCAGTAGACGGTGACCCGCGGGTCGTCGGCGGGGGCGAAGCCGGCGAAGGAGGCGGTGTAGCCCTTGTAGCGGCCGAGTTCGGGGTCGACGCGGTTGGCGGTACCGGTCTTGCCGGCGACGCGGTAGCCGGGGATGGCCGCCCTGGTGCCGGTGCCCTCCCGGTCGTCGACGACGGACTCCAGCATCGTGGCGAGGGTGTCGGCGGTCTTCTCGCTGACGACGCGGGTCTCCTTGGGCGTGGGGGCGGGTGAGAAGCGCCCGTCGGGCCCCTTGGTGCCGCGTACGAGGGTCGGTTCGACGCGTACGCCGCCGTTGGCGATGGTCGAGTACACGGAGGCGGCCTGCAGGGCGTTGACGGAGAGGCCCTGGCCGAAGGGGATCGTGTACTGCTGCGAGGTGGACCAGTCCTGGGGCTTGGCGAGGATGCCGGCGGTCTCGCCCGGGTAGTTCAGGCCGCTGGGGCTGCCGATGCCGAACTTGCGCAGATAGCCGTGGAGGACCCGGTTGGACTCGGCCTGGGTGGCGCCGAGCCGGCCGGTGGCGAGGATGGTGCCGATGTTGCTGGACTTGGCGAGGACGCCGTTGAGGGTCAGGTACCAGGTCTTGTGGTCGACGTCGTCCTTGAAGAGCCGGTCGCCGCGGTGGAGCCGGTTGGGGACGGTGACATGGGTGTCGGGGGCCGCCTTGCCCTCCTCCAGGACGGCGGCCATGGACATGACCTTGCTGGTGGAGCCGGGCTCGTAGGCGTCCTGGAGGGCCGCGTTGCCCATGGAGGCGGCGTTCGCGGCGGAGAGGTCGTTGGGGTCGAAGCCGGGGGCGTTGGCCATGGCGAGGACCTCGCCGGTCCTGGTGTTCTGCACGATGACGTAACCCCGGTCGGCCCTGGACTTCCTCACCTGCTCGGTGATGGCCTGCTGGGCGGCCCACTGGATGTCCCGGTCGATGGTCAGCTCGATGTCGGAGCCGGGAACGGCGGGGGTGCCCTGGGAGCCCGCGGTGGGGACCTGCCGGCCGCCGGACTGGGTGAAGCGGATCTTGCCGTCCTTGCCGGCGAGCTGGGGGTCGAGCATGGACTCCACGCCGCCCGCTCCCTTGCCCTCGGCGTTGACGTACCCCAGTATCCCGGCGGCGAGTTCGCCGTTCGGGTAGACGCGCTTGGTGCTGGGCTCGCTGAGGATGCCGCCGAGGAGGTTGACGCCGTTGCCGCCGGCGGCCTGGGCCTTCTGCCCGTAGACCTTCCTGAGGTCCTTGATCTGGTTCCAGACCTGCGGGGTCTGCTTGCGGGCGAGCAGGGTGTAGCGGGACTTGGGGGTACGGAGCTTCTTCGCGAGCTCCGCGGGCTCCTTGCCGAGGAGCGGGGCGAGGAGGGCGGCGGCCTGCTCGGGCGCGTCGGGGACCTTGGACTCCTCGGGGGTGAAGAGCTTGGGGTCGGCCGTGATGTCGTACGCGTCGACGCTGGCGGCGAGCGCGATGCCGTTGCGGTCGGTGATCTCGCCCCGCTCGGCGGAGAGCGTGTACTCCTGGAAGCGGTACTTGTCGGCCTTCGCCGCGTACGCGCCGGCGTCGACGGCCTGGACCTGGAGCAACCGCACCACGAAGGCCAGCATGACGAGGGTCAGACCGAGGGAGACCAGGCGCAGCCGGGGCCGCGGGCTGCCGAGCCGGATCGTGCGGGGCTGCCTGGCCGGCGGCCGGGGCGCGGTCCGCTTCGCGGCCGGGCGCGGGGCGGGGCGGGACGGGCGGGCTCCGGCGGAGGCGGGCCTGGGGCGCGCGGGCCGGGCGGGGCCGGGGACGCGGCGGCGCGGGGGCTCCTTGGGGGGCACTGCTCGGTCACCTGCCGGAGGTCGTCGGAGCGGGGGCGGAGGGGCCGGTGGGGGCGGCGGTAGCACGGGTCCCGGTGGCGGACCGGGCGGTGTCGGACCGGGCGGTGTCGCCGGTCGAGGTGCCGGACCAGGTGGTGCCGCCGGTCGGGGTGCCGGTCGCCGTGGCTCCGGTCAGCGTGTCAATCCCGACGCCTGCCACGATGCCGGGCGTGTCGGTTCCCGTGGCCCCGGTGGTCGTGGCGATGCCGATGCCCGTGGCGGCCCCGGCGCCCGTGACGGCACCGGTGCTCGCGGCGGTGTCCACGCCCGTGGCCGCCGCGCCGGCGGCGGTCCCCGACGCGTCGGCGCGCGCCCCGGGCTCCGGGGAGCCCGTAAAGGCCGACGGCGTGACCGACGCGCCGGCCGTGGGGCTCGGCTTCGGCGCCACCGCGACCGAGGGCTCGCCGAGCACCTTGCCGTCGGGCCCCAGGAAGGCCGGGCTGCCGCCCGGGACCATGCCGAGCTCGCGGGCCCGCCGCTCCAGCGCGTCGGGGGCCGCGTAGTCGTCGACGTCCCGCTGGAGCGCCTGCTCCTCGTCGGTGAGCTCGGTGGTCCTGTCCTTGAGCTCGTTGAGCTGGAAGGAACCCTGGTTGAGGGCCGAGTTCAGCAGCAGCAGGCTGATCAGGCCACCGCCGAGCAGCACCACGACGAGGAGGACGAAGGGGGTGCGGGCGGCCGAGCTGGGCCCCGACGGCATGAGCCGTCCGAGCCGCGCGGCCCGCCCTTTGAGCGGCCCCTTCGCCGTACTCACAGGACGTCTTCCCTGATCCGTTCGGCGCCCCTGAGCCGGGCCGGGGCGGCGCGCCGGTTCTCGGCCACCTCCTCCTCGGTGGGCAGCTCGGCGCCCCGGGTGAGCAGCTTCAGACGCGGCTGGTACTTCTCCGGGACGACCGGCAGGCCGGGCGGGGCGGTGGTCGCCGCGCCGGCCGCGAAGACCTGCTTGACCAGCCGGTCCTCCAGGGAGTGGTACGAGAGGACGGCGATGCGGCCGCCGACGCCGAGGGCCTTCACGGCCGCCGGAATCGCCCGCTCCAGGACGGTCAGCTCGCCGTTGACCTCGATGCGCAGGGCCTGGAAGGTGCGCTTGGCCGGGTTGCCGCCGGTCCGCTTGGCGGCCTGCGGCAGCGAGTCGCGGATGAGCTCGACGAGCCGGGCACTGTTGCTGAACGGCTCCTTCTCGCGCTCGCGCACGATCGCGGAGACGATCCGCTTGGCCTGCTTCTCCTCGCCGTACGCGCGGAGGATGCGGACCAGCTCGCCGGGCGGGTAGGTGTTGAGGACCTCGGCCGCGCTGATGCCGGTCGTCTGGTCCATGCGCATGTCGAGCGGGGCGTCCTGGGCGTAGGCGAAGCCGCGGTCGGCCTCGTCCAGCTGCATGGAGGAGACGCCCAGGTCGAAGAGGACGCCGTCGACCGTGCGGAGGCCGAGCCGGTCGAGGACCTCGGGCAGCTCGTCGTACACGGCGTGGACGAGGGTGGCGCGCTCCCCGTACGGGGCGAGCCGCTCGCCGGAGAGCCGCAGGGCCTCCTTGTCCCGGTCGAGGGCGACGAGCCGCGCCTCGGGGAACCGCTTCAGGAGTGCCTCGCTGTGGCCGCCGAGGCCCAGGGTGCAGTCGACGACGACCGCGCCGGGGCGCTCCAGAGCGGGGGCCAACATGTCCAGGCACCGCTGGAGCATGACCGGGACGTGTCGGTCGTTGCTCAATGCGCCCTCTCAGATCCGGCGCGGAGGTACGGGCGAGCGGGAGGAGGCCGAGCCGTAGGTACCGCCGCACACACGGGGGAGAAACCGCGGAAATCGCTCGTTGTCTCCGTGAACTTCGCGTCACTTTAGTCCACGGGACCCGCCGGTCAACCAACCGGCTGGCGCGTCGCACGGCGCCGGGGCCCGGGCCGGACATTCCGGACGGCTCGCCCGTTCTGGCCGCGTCGCCGACGCCTGTGGGTTAGCTCACAACAAGACTCAATGGCGTTCTTTGTCCCCTCTCACAGCGAGCCTGGAAGGTCTGTGACCATTAACGTCGGATTCATGTCGACCTCCACGCACTCCTCCGCCGACGCCGTGCGCACCGCCGGCTCGGTCACCGACCGTCTCGTCGAGGCGAACGCACGCTACGCCGCCGACTTCACCGACCCCGGCATGGACGCGCGGCCCGTGCTGGGCGTCGCCGTCGTCGCCTGCATGGACGCCCGTCTCGACCTCCACGCGGCCCTCGGCCTCGAACTCGGCGACTGCCACACCATCCGCAACGCGGGCGGCGTGGTCACCGACGACGTGATCCGTTCGCTCACCATCAGCCAGCGGGCCCTCGGCACCCGCAGCGTGGTGCTGATCCACCACACCGGCTGCGGCCTGGAGTCCCTCACCGAGGAGTTCCGGCACGAGCTGGAGATGGAGGTCGGTCAGCGGCCGGCCTGGGCGGTCGAGTCCTTCCGCGACGTCGACCAGGACGTCCGGCAGTCGATGCAGCGGGTGCGGACCTCCCCCTTCCTGCTGCACGCCGACGACGTCCGCGGCTTCGTCTTCGACGTGAAGACGGGTCTGCTGCGCGAGATCGACCCGTCGGACGGCCCCGCCGACCAGGCTTAAACACCCAAAGCCCGGCATTTCCCTCGCACTTGTCCACAGGCGAGTGACACGACCCGGCCATGCGAACAAGAATGCTCGGGTGACACCCCCCGAAGTTCTCACCGGGGGCAGGTGTCCGTGTTCCGGAAGGCCGAGGAGGGCCGGGTGACGACCTATGACGATCGAGCGAGCCTCGCTGATCTGACCACCACTGTGGATCGAGTCCGCAGATCGGTGGAGAGTGTGATCGAGGGCAAGCCCGAGGTCGTACGGCTTTCGCTGACCGTGCTGCTCGCCGAGGGACACCTCCTCATCGAGGATGTCCCCGGCGTCGGCAAGACCATGCTCGCCAAGACCCTGGCCCGGTCCATCGACTGCTCGGTGCGCCGCATCCAGTTCACGCCCGACCTGCTGCCCTCGGACGTCACCGGCGTGTCGATCTTCGACCAGCAGCGGCGTGACTTCGAGTTCAAGCCGGGCGCGATCTTCGCGCAGATCGTGATCGGCGACGAGATCAACCGCGCCTCGCCGAAGACCCAGTCCGCGCTCCTGGAGTCCATGGAGGAGCGCCAGGTCACCGTCGACGGCCAGACGTACGAGCTGCCCAGCCCGTTCATGGTGGTCGCCACGCAGAACCCGGTCGAGATGGAGGGCACCTACCCGCTGCCCGAGGCCCAGCGCGACCGCTTCATGGCCCGGGTCTCCATCGGCTACCCGAGCGCCGAGGCCGAGCTCCAGATGCTCGACGTCCACGGCTCGGTCTCCCCCCTCGACGACCTCCAGCCGGTCGCCCACGCCCACGACATCCTGAAGCTGATCGAGGCGGTGCGCGCGGTCCACGTCGCCGACGCCGTACGCCGGTACGCGGTCGACATCGTCTCCGCCACCCGCACCCACGCCGACCTGCGGCTCGGCGCCTCCCCCCGGGCCACGCTCCACCTGCTGCGGGCCGCCAAGGCCTCCGCCGCGCTCAGCGGCCGCGAGTACGTGCTGCCCGACGACCTCCAGGCCCTCGCCGCGCCGGTCCTCGCCCACCGGCTGCTGCCGACGGCGCAGGCCCAGCTGAACCGCCGTACCTCCGAGCAGGTCGTCCAGGACATCCTGCAGCGGACCCCCGTCCCGGCCGCGGCCCCGCCCGCCGGACCGCTCTACGGCCAGCAGCCCGGCGCCCGGCGGCTGTGATGGGAGGCGCTGCCGTGCCGGACGGTCAGCGGGACGACGAGGACGACCGGGGCGGTCTGCGGGCCGCCCTCGGCGGTCTCACCACCCGTGGCCGCTCCTTCCTCGCCGCCGGGGTGGCCGCCGCCGTCTGCGCGTACGTCCTCGGCCAGGCCGACCTGCTGCGCGTCGGGCTGCTGCTCGCCACGCTGCCGCTGATCTGCGTCCTCGTGCTGCACCGCACCCGCTACCGGGTCGCGACCTCCCGCCGGCTCACCCCCCAGCGGGTGGAGGCGGGCACCGAGGCCCGGGTCCAGCTGCGGATGGAGAACGTCTCCAAGCTGCCCACCGGGCTGCTCATGCTCCAGGACCACGTGCCGTACATGCTGGGGCCCCGCCCCCGCTTCGTCCTCGACCGGGTCGAGGCGGGCGGCCGGCGCGAGGTGTCCTACCGGGTCCGCTCCGACCTGCGCGGCCGTTTCCCGCTCGGCCCGCTCCAGCTGCGGCTCAACGACCCCTTCGGGATGTGCGAGCTGACCCGTTCCTTCAGCGCGTACGACACCCTCACCGTCGTACCGAGGACCGAGGCCCTGCCGCAGGTCAAGCTCGCCGGTGAGGCCTCGGGGTACGGCGACGGACGGCAGCGCTCGCTCGCCCTCGCCGGCGACGACGACATCATCCCGCGCGCCTACCGCCACGGTGACGACCTGCGCCGGGTGCACTGGCGCTCCACCGCCCGCTACGGCGAGCTGATGGTCCGCCGCGAGGAGCAGCCGCAGCGGGCACGCTGCACCGTCCTCCTCGACACCCGCCGGGTCGCCTACCAGGGCGCGGGTCCCGACTCCGCCTTCGAGTGGGCGGTCTCCGGCGCCGCCTCCTCCCTGGTGCACATGCTGGAACGCGGCTACGCCGTCCGGCTCGTCACCGACACCGGCAGCGCGGTGCCCGGCGAGGGCGCCGAGGGCTTCGGCGGCTCGGCACAGGACTCGGCCGAGTCCGCCGGCCTGATGATGGACACCCTCGCGATCGTCGACCACTCCGAGGGCGGCGGTCTCTCCCGCGCCTCCGACGTGCTGCGCGGCGCCGACGAGGGACTGCTCATCGCCTTCCTCGGCGACCTCGACGAGGAGCAGGCGGCCCTCACCGCCCGGATGCGCGGCCGCGCCGGCGCGGCCGTCGCCTTCGTCCTGGACTCCGGGACCTGGCTGACCGGCGGCTCGGTCGCCGGTGCCGTAGACGCCCGGGTACGGCAGCTCCGAGAGGCGGGCTGGACGGCGCTGGCCGTACCGCCCGGGGCACGGCTCGCCGACCTGTGGCAGCAGGCGGCCGGAGTCCGCGCGGAGTCCGCCACCGCCGACACCTACGGAGGATGGTCATGAGCGGGCGCGCACGGCTGACCCTGGCCGCCTGGGGCGCCACCCTGATGGGGGCGGGGGCGCTGCTCCCCCTCGTGAAGCCGGCGACCTGGATCTTCACGGCGGCCTTCGTCCTCGCCCTGGTGAGCGGAGTGGGCGCGCTGGCCAGGCGGGCACCGCTCGCCCGGCCGCTGACCCTGTTCGCCCAGGTCGCCGTCGCGCTGCTCGCGCTGACCGTGATCTTCGCCCGCGAGCAGGCGGTCCTCTGGTTCCTCCCCGGCCCCCAGGCCCTCGCGCACGCCGCCGAACTGTTCCGGGCGGGCGCCGAGGACGTCGGCCGGTACGCGATCCCCGCGCCGGACACCGAGGGCATCCGGCTCATGCTGGTCGGCGGCGTCCTCGCGATCGGCCTGCTCGTCGACACCCTCGCGGTCAGCTTCCGCAAGGCCGCCCCGGCCGGTCTTCCGCTGCTCGCCCTGTACTCGGTGGCGGCCGGACTCTCCGGCGGCGGCGCGGGCTGGCTCTGGTTCCTGCTCGCGGCCTCCGGCTATCTGCTGCTGCTCCTCGCGGAGGGCCGCGACCGGCTCTCCCAGTGGGGGCGGGTCTTCGGCGGCGCCCAGCGCTCCGGCCGGCCCGGCACGACCGTCGGAAGCGGCGGTCCCGCCTTCGCCCCGGCCCGCACGGGCCGCCGGATCGGCGCGGTGGCCATGGGCGTGGCCCTGGTGGTTCCGCTCGCCCTGCCCGGCTTCACCGGCGGACTGTTCGGGGGCGGCGACGGCACCGGCACCGGGGGCGTCGGCAAGGGCGGCACGATCTCGGCCGTGAACCCGCTGGTCTCCCTCCAGGACAATCTGCGCCAGCAGGAGGACCGGGAGGTCCTGCGCTACCGGACCAACGCCCGCGACACCTCCGGCATGTATCTGCGGCTCGTCGCGCTCGACCAGTTCGACGGCACCTCGTGGAAGTCCGCGGTCCGCCCGATCGAGGACGTGCCCAGGCAGCTGCCCTGGCCGCAGGGGCTCTCGCAGGACGTCGAGATCAACGAGGTGACCAGCAACTTCGTCGCCTCCGACGGCTACGAGCAGAAGTGGCTGCCCATGCCGTACCCGGCCGGCCGCGTCGACATCGACGGACGCTGGCGGTACGAGCCGGCCGGCCGGATGCTCGTCGGCGACGACAAGCAGACCACCCGGGGCGCCCGCTACCAGGTCACCAGCCTGGACGTACGGCCGACGTCGGAGCAGCTGGCCGGGGCCGGACCCGCCCCGGAGAAGCTGCGCGGCGAGTACACCAAGGTCCCGGCCTCGCTCCCGGCCGATGTGCGGGCGACCGCGCTGCGGATCACCCAGGGCGCGCGCAACGACTACGAGCAGGCGGTGAAGCTCCAGGACTGGTTCGCCCGGGACGGCGGCTTCCGCTACGACGTCGATGTGGAGTCCGGCACCGGGGTGCAGGCGATCTCCCGGTTCCTGAAGGACAAGGAGGGCTTCTGCGTCCACTTCTCCTTCTCCATGGCGGCGATGGCCCGCTCGCTCGGCATCCCGGCCCGGGTCGCCGTGGGCTTCATGCCGGGCACGACGCAGACCGACGGATCGGTCTCGGTCGGCATCCGGGACGCCCACGCCTGGCCCGAGCTGTACTTCGAGGGCGCCGGGTGGACGCGGTTCGAGCCGACCCCCTCGCGGGGCTCCACCCCCGCGTACACCCGGGAGAGCACGCCCTCCGGTACGGCCACCGGTCCCGCGCAGCCCCAGCAGAGCGCCTCGGCGCAGCCGTCCGCCGCGCCGAGCGCCTCGGAGAGCTGCACCCCGCAGATGCGGAGGCTCGGTGACTGCGGTCCGGACGCGGCGGTGGCCGGTGCGGAGACGGGAGGCTCGGGTCCGAACCCCCTGACGGTGGTCCTCCTGACCCTCGGGGCCCTGGTCCTGCTCTCCCTTCCCCTCCTCCCCCTGCTCTGGCGGACCCGGGTACGGGCCCGGCGGATCGGCTCGGAGGGGGCACGCGGTCCCGAGGAGACGGCGGCACGGACGCTCGCGGTCTGGCGGGAGATCAACGACACCGCCTGGGACTACGGGGTCGAGCCGGACGAGTCGCGGACGCCGAGGAACACGGCGGCGCGGATCGTCCGCCTCGGCGAGCTGCGGGACGAGGCGGCGGACGCGGTGCACCGGGTGGCTCGGGCGGTGGAGGAGGTGCTGTACGCGCCCCGCCCGCGTCCGGTCGCGGGCCTGGCGGACGAGGCCGCCCGGGTCAGGGCGGGCTTCCACGCCTCCGCCGACCGGCGCGCCCGGCTCAGGGCGACGCTGGCGCCGCGCTCGGCGGTCCGGCTCCGTTGGGCGGCGTCGGCCCGCTGGTCGGAGACGTCGATGGGCTGGTCGGTACGCCGCCACGCCCTGACGACCCGCTTCCGCCGCACCACCCCGAACCCGAGCTGACCCCCCTTCCCCGGGGGCACGCGTCGGGGCCCGGAGGGGCGGACGTCCGCCCCTCCGGGCAGGCCCGCCCGCCCGAAGCGACCGCCCCGCTGCTCCGGGCCCCCGTGTGGGCAATCGTCCCGCAGGGCGGGACGGGTGGGCACACGGGACGGCGCCCTCGGCGGGCGCCTCCGCCCCTTGTGCCGGGACCCGCATCACCAGCGGCGGTGCACCCGGGGTGCGGGCTGCACGAACTGTGCGGCGCCCGCCGGGTGCGGGTTCGGGCGCGAAAGCCTGGGCCCGGCAGGGGGCACCGTTCCGTTGTGCCCACCCTCTCCCAAGCTCCCGGCTTCGCTCGAGCAGGGGGGACCCCCATCGCCCCAGCGGAACAGATGCCCACAACGGGGTGGGCGCCGCCCAGCGGGGTGCGTGCCCGCAACGGGGTGGGCGGCGGCTGGCGCCCGGCCGTAACAGGGTGGGCGTCGTGTCGGCGGGGGCTCGGGAGGTACGACAGAGCCCCGCGGGGGTCCCGCGGGGCTCTGTCACGTAGGGGCGCGGGGCTACCGCTCGGCCGCCGTCAGTGGCCGCCGCCCTGCTGCTCGTCGCGGCGGCGCTGCCACCGCTCTTCGATCCTGTTCATCATGGAGCGTCGCTGCCGGGTCTGACGGCCACCGGCCGCCACCCCACCCTTGGCCTGCTGCTCGCCCGGCTTCGGCGCCTTGCGCCATCCGGTGACCGCCAGGACCGCGCAGCCCAGCATGACGAGGAACCCCACCACGCTGATCCAGATCTGCTGTGCGACCATTCCGGCCATGAGGAGCGCGATACCCACCAGGAAGCCGGCGACTGCCTGGTAGACCCGTCGCCGGGTGTACGTACGCAGTCCGCTTCCCTCGAGCGCTGTCGCGAACTTGGGGTCTTCGGCGTACAGCGCTCGCTCCATCTGCTCGAGCATTCGCTGCTCGTGCTCCGAGAGCGGCACGGAGTCCTCCTAGTCGTCGGTCGCGGGGGCGACCGGTTTGCGGCCCTTTCAGGATAGGCAGGGAATCGCCCCCGTGAAACCCGCCCTCAATGCCGAATAGCCAATCCGGGCCGCCATGCGGATCGGTTGCTGAGGCGTTGATTCCCCAGCCCCTCGTCCGTCATGCCGGATGCTGTCCCCCGATCATACGGGGCGGAGCCCGTTACGGGGCGGGCTGTGGCGTACTCCATGGAGCGCCGTCGCCCGCACCGCCGAACGGGTGGCCGTCCCGCTCAGGCCCGCTTCTCGCCCAGCACGTGCAGCTGGGTGGCGATCGCCTGGAAGGAGGGCAGCTCCGCGGCGGCCGCTTCCAGCTTGAGCAGAGCCTCCGCCGCGCCGGGCTCGGTGTCGACGAGGGCGCCGGGGACGAGGTCGGCGAAGACCCGGACGCCGTGCACGGCGCCCACGTCGAGTCCGGCCCCGTCGGCGAGCCCGGTGAGCTGTTCCGCGGTGAAGCGCCGGGGTACGGGGTCGCCGGTGCCCCAGCGGCCTGCCGGGTCGGAGAGGGCGTGCCGGGCCTCGGTGAAGTGCCCGGCGAGGGCGCGGGCGAGGACGGCACCGCCGAGTCCGGCGGCGAGCAGGCTGAGACTGCCGGCGGGCCGGAGCGCGGCGACCGCGTTCCGCACGCCCTCGGCGGGGTCGTCGACGTACTCCAGGACGCCGTGGCAGAGCACCGCGTCGTAGCCCTCGCGCCCGACGACGTCGAAGAGGCCGCTGATGTCGCCCTGGACGCCGGTCACCAGGTCGGCGACGCCGGCCTCGGCGGCCCGGCGCTCCAGCGCGAAGAGCGCGTTGGGGCTGGGGTCGACGACGGTGACGCGGTGGCCGAGGCGGGCGACCGGCACCGCGAAGTTCCCGGAGCCGCCGCCCGTGTCGAGGACGTCGAGGCTGTCGTTCCCGGTGGCCTCGACCCGGCGGTCGAGGGCCTCCTTGAGGACGTCCCAGACGACGGCGGTACGCAGGGAGGCGCGCGACGGGCGCGACGACGCCTCTCGACCGAAGGCGGGGGAAGGGTCCGGCACGGCTGTTGACTCCTCGGTGACGGGTACGGACGCTCCCCACCCTATGGCCTCGCTCCCGCCTTTCGGATCATCCTCCGGCCTCGTCCGCCCCCGGCCGGCGGGGCAGGACCGGCTGGAGGGCGAGCAGCCGCTCGACCAGGCGCAGGAAGAAGGAGGCGTCCCTGAGCAGGTCGTCGGCCTCGCGCCGGGTCGCCGCGCTCGTGATGCCGGCTTCGGCGCGGGCCCTGCGCTCGGCGCCCGAGGCGAAGAGGGCGCTCCACTCGGTGAGCTCGGGCGCCAGCTCGGCGAGGAGCTCCCAGGCGCTCCTTATCCGCTGCCGACGGCGGGGCGCGGCCTCGGGCCTGGCGCGGGCGGCGAGCACGGCGGCGGCGGCCCGGAGGGCGGCGAGGTGGGCGGCGGCGTACCGCTCGTGGGGGCGGTCGAGGGCGGCGGCCTCGGTCAGTCCGGCGTGGGCCTTGGCGAGGAGGTCGAGGGCGGCGGGCGGGGCGGCGGCACGGCGCGGGACGGGGTGGATGTCGGAGGCGGGTCCGGACTGCGCGGGGGCGGTACGGCTCCCGGGGTGGCGGGGCGCGGCTGCTGCGGAAGGGCTTGCCATGACGAGTCCTCCAGTCGTCGCGTGACGGCTCTGTAGCCGTATGTGTCCATCGTGCCCGGCCCCACTGACAACGCCACTGACCTGGGGTTTTGCCTGAGCGTCACCATCCCGGTAGTTTTTGCACTGACCAGTCAGTGCAAAAAGGGGAACAGGGGGTGGGGCCCGTGGGAGCGGAAACCGACGAGCGGCCGCACGGGGCCGCCGTCGTCGCGGACGGCTTCGGGCTGAGGGGACCGCGCGGCTGGGCTTTCCGGGAGGTCTCCTTCCGGGCCGGTCCCGGCTCGCTGGTGGCGATCGAGGGGCCGTCCGGCTCGGGCCGCACCTGCCTGCTGCTCGCCCTCACCGGCCGGATGAGGGCCAAGGAGGGCACCGCGGAGGTGGGCGGCCTGCCCCTGCCCCGGAAGATGGCCGCGGTCCGCCGGATCAGCGCACTCGGGCAGGTGCCCGGGGTCAGCGAGCTGGACCCCGCCTTCACGGTCGCCGAGCACCTGGGCGAGCGTGCCCTCCTCCAGCGCCGTTACGACGGTTCCGTCCGGGCCCTCCTGCGCCGCCCGGCCGAGCGCAGGGCGGCGACCCGGGCCCGGATCGAAGAGGCCGTGAAGGCCGCGGGGCTCGACCTCTCCGCCCTGCCGAAGGGCGAGCGGACCTCCGTACGGGATCTGGAGCGGCTGGAAGCGCTGCGGCTGACGATCGCCCTGGCTCTGATCGGCCGCCCCCGGCTGCTCGCCGTGGACGACACGGACCTGAAGCTGTCGGACGCCGACCGGGCCGAGGCCTGGGCACTGCTGCGCTCGGTGGCCGCGGGCGGCACGACCGTCCTCGCCGTCTGCAGCGAGGCTCCCGGGGACGCCCTGCGGATCACCACGCTCGCGGATCCGGCCGAGCGGGAGACGCCCGCCGGGAAAGCGGAGCCGAAGGCCGAGTCGGAGGCCGCCGAGCCGGACGCGGAGACCACCGAGACCACCGGGACCGCCGAACCGGACACCGGGACCGCCGGGAAGGCCGGGCCCACCACGGACGACGCCCACTCCGACACCGACACCGAGCCCGACACCGAGCCCGACGCCGACCACACGACCGAGGAGGGGGCGGCCGATGCGCTCGCCGAAACTGGCCGCGCTTGAGCTGAAGCGCTTCGGCAGGGGAAAGCTGCCGCGCGCCGCGCTCGTCGCGATCCTGCTGCTGCCCCTGCTGTACGGCGCCCTGTACCTGTACTCGTTCTGGGACCCGTACAGCAGGCTCGACAAGATCCCCGTGGCCCTCGTCAACGAGGACCGGGGCGCCACCGCCGACGGCAAGCCGATCAACGCCGGCGACGACATCACCGAGGGGCTCCTGGAGAGCGACACCTTCGCCTGGCACCGGGTGAGCGACGCCGAGGCGCGCGAGGGCGTCGAGGACGGGACGTACTACCTGTCCCTGACCATGCCCGGCGACTTCAGCTCGCGGATCGCCTCCAGCTCCGGGGACTCCCCCGAGACCGGCGCCCTGCGGGTGCGGACGAACGACGCCAACAACTACATCGTGGGCCAGATCTCCCGGACGGTGTTCTCCGAGGTGCGCACCGCGGCCTCCACCAAGTCCTCGCGGTCGTTCCTCGACAAGATCTTCATCTCCTTCTCCGACATCCACGACGCCACCGCGAAGGCCGCCAAGGGCGCCGACGACCTCAAGGAGGGCGTGGACAAGGCGAAGAAGGGCTCGAAGGACCTGGCGGACGGTCTGAAGACCGCCAAGAACGGCAGTGGCGACCTGGCCGCGGGCCTGAAGAAGCTCGACAAGGGCGCCACGGACCTGGAGAGCGGCTCCCGCGAGGTCGCGAACGGCACCCAGTCGCTCGCCGACAAGGTGAACGGCACCGCCGACAAGGTCCGCCCCTACCTGGCGAACAACGGCACGTCGATCCGCGACACCGCCCGGCTCGTGTCCGACTCCGTCACCGCCGCCCGCAACAACCTCGCCGACCTGGTCGAGCGCGCCCCGGTGCTCCGTACCGCCGCCCACGCGGCCGACGACGGTCTGGCCGCGATCCACCGGGAGGAGTGCGAGCTGAAGCCGGAGGCCGACGCCCGGATCTGCGACAGGCTCAAGAAGGCCTCGGTCTCCGCCGACGACGTGGCCACCATCGCGGACGACGTGCACGAGCTGACCAAGGACAGCAGCGGCGACCTGAAGGTCCTGGACGCCCGGCTCGTCACGCTCAAGAAGCAGGCCGACGAGCTCGCCGCCCGCGCCCCGCACCTCGACGAGGACGTCGAGGACGCCATCCGGAAGATCAACGAGCTGAACGCGGGCGCGAAGAAGGTCGCGGCGGGCGCGGACAGGCTGCACACCGGCATCACCGACGCCAAGACCGGTTCCGTCAGCCTCGACACCGGTGTCGGCAAGCTCAAGAAGGGCGCGGGCGCCCTCGACGGCGGCCTGTTCAAGCTGGCCGACGGCTCCGGCGAGCTGGCCGGCGGCCTGCACGACGGCGTCGAGCGGATCCCGGACTACGACAAGCAGGACCGTGACCGGCGTACGGAGGTCATGGCGGACCCCGTCCAGCTGGCCTCCCAGTCGCTGCACAAGGCGCCGAACTACGGCACCGGTTTCGCCCCGTACTTCATCCCGCTCTCCCTCTGGGTCGGCGCGATGGTCGCGTACATGATCATCCAGCCGCTGAACCGGCGCGCCCTGGCCGCCGGTGCCTCCGCATGGCGGATCGCGCTCGCCGGCTGGTTCCCCGTGGCGGCGATCGGCGTCCTCCAGGTCGCGGCCCTCATGTCGGTCCTGCACTGGGGCCTCGGCCTCCAGATGGACCGGGCCGCCGGCACGGTCGGCTTCCTCGCCCTGGTGACCTGCTGCTTCGCCGCGATCATCCAGTGGCTCAACGCCCGCTTCGGCGCGGCCGGCCGGATCCTGGTCCTCGCGGTCCTGATGCTCCAGCTGACCTCGGCGGGCGGCACGTACCCCGTCCAGACCAGTCCGGGCTTCTTCAACGCCGTGCACCCGTTCCTCCCGATGACCTACGTGGTCGAGGCGCTGCGCCGGCTGATCACGGGCGGCGGGATCGGGCCCGTCTGGCAGGCCTGCGCGGTCCTGACCGCCTTCACCCTGGGCGCCCTGGCCCTCACCGCCGTCTCGGCCCGCAAGCGCCAGGTCTGGACGCTCGACCGGCTCCACCCCGAACTGACCCTGTGAGAGCGGTCCGGTGCCATCCGCCACACCTGTGAGAATCGACCCCATGGACAGCAGCAGCACCCGACGCCAGGCCACGCGCGCGAAGCTCTACGAGGCGGCCGTCACGCTCATCGCGGAGCAGGGTTTCTCCGCGACGACGGTGGACGAGATCGCCGAGCGGGCCGGCGTGGCCAAGGGCACGGTCTACTACAACTTCAAGAGCAAGACCGAGCTCTTCGAGGAGCTGCTGCGCCACGGCGTGTCGCTGCTCACGGCCTCGCTGCGCTCGGCGGCCGAGGAGACCGCCGAGCGTGGCGGGAGCCGGGTCGACGCGCTCGACGCGATGATCCGGGCGGGCCTCGTCTTCATCGACCGCTACCCGGCCTTCACCCAGCTGTACGTGGCCGAGCTCTGGCGCACCAACCGGGCCTGGAACTCGACGCTCCTGGTGGTCCGCCAGGAGGCGGTCGCGGTGGTCGAGGGGGTGCTGCGCGAGGGGGTCGCGGCCGGTGAGCTGAGCGAGGACATCGACGTCCAGCTGACGGCGGCGGCGCTTGTCGGCATGGTCCTCGTGGCGGCCCTCGACTGGCAGGCCTTCCAGAGCGAGCGGTCGCTCGACGACGTGCACGCGGCGCTCTCCCGGCTGCTGCACGGCCGGGTGGGCGGCCGGTAGGGACGGCGGCACGCGCGCGAGGCGAGGTCCCGCGCGGTGGCACGCGCGCGCAGATCACGAAACGACCGGTGCGGCGAGGCTCGATCCCCCCGAGCCTCGCCGCACCGGTCTCTTTCCCGCACCCCCGTGCCGGCAGGTGCGCGGCCCGTTCCGCAGCCCCGTGCCGGCGGTGCCGGAGCCGCGCCCCTTCCGTGAGCTCCACTCTTCCGTCCGGGCCCCCCGGTGCCCATCCGCGCGCCTACTCATCTCGCCCTCTAGGTACGGGTACTCAGTCCTGGTTACGATCGCGGGCGTGTCCGTACTCCCCCTGGTGTTCACCAGCGGCTGGGCGAGCGGGATCAACGCGTACGCGGTGATCCTGCTGTTCGGCGTCTTCGGCGCGACCGGGCTCACCGACGAGGTGCCCGAGTCCTTGCAGCGCACCGATGTCCTCGTCGTCGCCGGTGTGCTCTTCCTGTGCGAGGCGGTGGCGGACAAGATCCCGTACGTCGACTCGATATGGGACTCCGTCCACACGGTGATCCGGCCGGTTTCGGGGGCCGTCGTCGGCGCCCTGCTCGCCGGGCAGAACGGTTCGCTGCCCGAGCTCGCGGCGGGCGCGGTCGGCGGTTCGACGGCCTTGCTGAGCCACTTCGTCAAGGCGGGGACGAGGATGGCGGTCAACTCGTCGCCCGAGCCGTTCTCCAACGTCGCGCTGAGCCTGGCGGAGGACCTCGGGGTGGCGGCGATCATCACCTTCGCGGTCTTCCATCCGGTGGCGGCGGCGGTCATCGCGGCCGTGCTGCTCGCCCTCGGTCTGGCGATACTGGTCCTCCTGGCGAAACGGATCCGCCGCTTCCTGCGCCGCAGGTCCCAGCGCCGTGAGGAGAGAAGGCTCGCCGACGTGACGGCCGGGATCCGGTCGCGGCCGCCGTCCGACGACGGGTCCGAGCACTTCTGACCGGCGTGCCCCGGATGCCGGACCGGACGTCCGACCGGGATTCCGGTGCTGTCGGAGCGGCCGGATAAAGTCGCCGGCATGGCACGGATTGTGGTGATCGGCGCGGGACTCGGCGCCATGGCGGCGGCGGCCCGGCTGGCCGTGGCGGGCCACCGGGTGACGGTGTACGAGCGGGGCGCGACGTACGGCGGCGCGGTCGGCCGCTTCGAACGGGACGGCTTCGCCTTCGACACGGGGCCCGGGCTGCTGCATCTGCCCGCCGTGTACCGGGACCTGTTCGTGAAGACCGGCAAGGAGCCCCTGGAGGAGTGCGTCGCGCTGACGCAGGTCGACCCGGCGAGCCGTCATGTCTTCGCCGACGGCACCCGCGTGGACCTGCCGAACGCCTCACGGGCCGGCACGGTCGCCGCCCTGGACGCGGCGCTCGGCGCGGGGGCGGGCGAGCGCTGGGGCGACTTCCTCGTCCGCGCCCGCGAGGCCTGGGACCGGACCCGCCGCCCGCTCCTCGAGGAGCCGCAGCCGGCCGACCCCGCGCCGCTGGCCCGTGAGCCGTACCCGGCCCTGAAGCCGGGCGTGTTGCGACGCCCGACGACGACGCTCGCGCGGATCGGGTCGCGGGAGCTGCGCGACCCCCGGCTCGCCGCCCTGCTCGACGCGTACGCGTGGGCGTACGGCTTCGACCCGGCGACCGCCCCGGCCTCGGCCGCCGTCCTGCCGTACATGGAGCAGACCTTCGGCAGCTGGTACGTGGGCGGGGGGCTGCGGGCGCTCGCCGACGCGGTGTACGAGCGGTGCCGGAAGCGGCGTGTCGAGTTCGTCTTCGACACGCCCGTGGAAAACGTCCTGGTGAAGGACGGCCGGGCGGTGGGCGTGCGGCTCGCGGGCGGCGGGACCGCCGAGGCCGACCACGTCGTCTCCGGAGCCCCGGTGCCCGCGCTCTACCGCGATCACGTCGTCGGGGGCGGAGACGGCGACGAGCGGCCGCGCCACCAGACGAACGGCACGAGCAGGGTGACGGTCCTTCTGGCGCTGCGCGGACCCCGCGAGTCGGGGGCGGTCCACCGCACCGTCGTGCACGAGAGCGGCGGGCGGCCGACGGTGACGGTGCTGCGCCCGGACGATCCGGCGCTGCGTCCCGACGCGGACCACGAGTCGGTGACGGTCACGGCGACCGTCAGGACGTCCGGGGAGCAGGAATGGGAAGCCTTCGCCGGGCGGATGGTCGAGGCTGCCGGACACGCGGTGCCGGGGCTCCGGGAGCGGCTGCTGTGGCGGCACGTCCGTACGCCGGAGGACGTCCGGCGGGACACCGGCGCCGCCGAGGTCCCGGGGCCCGCGCTCGCCGGGGCCGGGGGTCTGCTGCTCCCGGCCGACAACCGCTCCCCGCTGCCGGGCCTCTGGTTCGCGGGCGGCTGGTCCCACCCGGGCGGCGGGCTGGCCCACGCGGGCATGTCGGGCGCGCTGGTGGCGGGGTTCATCGTGGAGGGCGCGGACTTCCGCGGCTCGCGGTGAGTGCGTGGGTCCGTCGGCGCGACGCGCCGACGGCCCCGCGGTCACACTCAGTACCGGTACTGCTGCTGGTCGTCCGGGTGCGGCTCGTAGCCGTACGGGCCCGGGGCCCCCGGCTGCTGCTGCGGCGGCTGGGGGGCCTGCTCGGTGTCGCGCTGCTGCGGGACCCAGACGCCGCCGGGCGGCGTGTCGTAGGTGTACGAGGGGGCGTACGGATCGCCGTAGTAGGACCCGTACTGCTGGCCGTCCGTGCCCGGACCGATGTACGGATCGGAGTAGGCGGCGTACTGCTGCTGCCCGGCGGCGCCGTAGTCGTAGGCGGGCTGCTGCTCGTGGGCCGGCGCGTAGGGGTCGTACCCCGTGCCGTAACCCGTCTCGTAGCCGGTGTGGGCGGGGTCCTGTCCGGCGCCGTGGCCCTGGTCCCGGCCCGTGTCGTAGACCCCGTACTGGCCGGTGTCGTCGGGCATCGGCAGGGGCTCGTAGACCGCGGTGGTCTCCGCCGCGTGCTGCTCACCGGCGTCGCCCCGCCCGGCGTACGCGGCGTCCTGGTCCGCGTAGGCGGTGCCCTGCCCGGCGTAGGCGTCCTGGCCCTCGTAGGAGAGCTCGGTGACCTCGAGGGTGGGCCCGGCCTGCTCAGGAGCGCCGGCCCTGCGACGACGGCTCGCGCCGGGATTGCCGCCGATCGCCCAGCCGGTGGAGAAGCCCCGGCGGAAGGAGAGCGTCACATAGGTCTGGCCGACGGCGAAGGCGACCGCCCCGGCGATGATCACCGCCACCAGGGACAGCAGTACGCCCGCGACCACACCGAGGAAGCCGCAGAAGGCGAGCACCCGCCAGCGCAGCCGCGCCTTGTACTGGAGGAGCACCTCCCCCAGCAGCCACAGTGCGACCACTCCGAACGCGATGTAGAGGACCGTCCACCCCATGCCCCGCCGCCCCTCTCCACGGTCACCGCCGCGGGTCGGGGCGGGTACGACCGGTCACGACTGCTGGTGCAGTCCGAGATTCTCGTAGATCTCGAGCGTCGCGGTGGAGCTGTTCAGCGTGATGAAGTGCAGTCCGGGGACGCCCTCGGAGAGCAACCGCGCGCAGAACTCCGTCGCGAACTCGATACCGATGGAGCGTACAGCGGCGGGATCGTCCTTGACGGCGAGGATGCGCTCTTTCACGTCGTCGGGGAAGGCCGCGTTGCTCAGCTGGGGCAGTCGGCCGAGGGTCTTCACGTTCACGACGGGCATGACCTCGGGGATGATCGGGGTCTCGCAGCCCGCCTTCGCGACGCTGTCGCGGAGCCGCAGGTAGTTCTCCGGGTCGAAGAACATCTGGGTGATCGCGTAGTCGGCGCCCGCGCGGCACTTGTCCACGAAGTGCCGGATGTCCGTGTCCCAGTCGGTGGAGCGGGGGTGCATCTCCGGGAAGGCGGCGACGCCCACGCAGAAGTCGCCCGACTCCTTGATCAGCCGGACGAGGTCGGCGGCGTACCGGACGCCCTCGGGGTGCTCGACCCACTCGCCCAGGGGGTCGCCGGCCGGGTCGCCGCGCAGCGCCAGCATGTTGCGGATGCCGGCGTCGGCGTACTGGCCGAGGACGTTGCGCAGCTCGGCGACCGAGTGGTCGACGGCCGTGAGGTGGGCGACCGGGGTGAGGGTGGTGTCGGAGGCGATCTTCTGGGTGGCCTTCACGGTGCCGCCGCGGGTGGAGCCGCCGGCGCCGTAGGTCACGGAGACGAAGCTGGGGCCGACGGCCTCGACCCGTCGCATCGCGTTCCAGAGGCCCTGTTCGCCCTTCTCGGTCCGGGGCGCGTAGAACTCGAAGGAGTACGACGTGCCGCCGGAAGCGAGGATCTCGCGGACCGTGCGGGCGCGGTCCGAGCGGACGGAAGCGGTACCAAGGGCCATACCGGCAGGTTAGACGCGGTGCGCGGCGCCGTGTACACCGCGTCCGAGTGCTGGACACCTTTTCGGACACCGCCGCGGAAGGCGCTTCGGGGGCCCGCGTCGCCGTGAAGACGCCTCGGGGATGCCCTCAGACCCCCGCGCGCTCCCTGACCCGCT
This sequence comes from Streptomyces sp. NPDC058664, assembly GCF_042716635.1. NCBI lineage: Bacteria > Bacillati > Actinomycetota > Actinomycetes > Kitasatosporales > Streptomycetaceae > Streptomyces > Streptomyces sp. NPDC058664. The sequence continues at coordinate 186,041 of NZ_JBHXRW010000002.1, forward strand.
TGGCGAGGGCGGCGGTCGCGGCGGCCGGGTCGTCGGCCTCGGTGATCGCCCGGACGACGACGATCCGGCGCGCGCCCGCGTCCAGGACCTCGTCGAGGTTGGTCTCGTCGATGCCGCCGATGGCGAACCAGGGGCGGTCCTGGGCCAGGCCGGCCGCGTACCGCACGAGTCCGAGACCCGGCGCGTACCGTCCGGGCTTGGTGGGGGTGGGCCAGCAGGGCCCGGTGCAGAAGTAGTCCACACCCGGCTCGACGGCGGCCGCGGCCACCTCGCTCTCGGCGTGGCAGGAACGGCCGATCAGCACGTCGTCACCGCCGCCGAGGATCGCGCGGGCGGCGGGCACGGGCAGGTCGCCCTGGCCCAGGTGGAGGACGTCGGAGCCGATGGCGTGGGCGACGTCGGCCCGGTCGTTCACCGCGAGGAGCTTGCCGTGCCGGCGGGCGGCGTCGGCGAGGACGGCGAGGTGCTCCAGCTCCTCACCGGCCTCCATGCCCTTGTCTCGGAGCTGCACGATGTCCACGCCGGAGGAGAGCACGGCGTCGAGGAAGGCGGGCAGGTCGCCCTGGCGCTTCCGGGCGTCGGTGCACAGGTAGAGGCGGGCGTCGGCGAGCCGCTCACGAGGCGTGGGCATGGGTGGGTCCCCCCGTAGGTGTCGCCGGCGGGGTGACTCCCCCGTCGGTGTCGCCGACGGGGCGGATTTCCCCGTCGGTGTCGCCGGCGCCGCGGCGGCCGCCCCCGCGAGGGGCCGGTCGCCGCGACACCCGCTTGGTGGTGTCTTCGTGCGTACGCGCCTCAGAGGGCGAGCGCCTGGGCGCGGCGCTTCACCTCCGTGCCGCGGTTCTCGTTGAGCGCCTGCGCGGGCGTGCCCGGCAGGCTCTCGTCCGGAGTGAAGAGCCACTCCAGCATCTCCTCGTCGGTGAAGCCGTCGTCCCGCAGCACGGTCAGGAGCCCGACGAGGCCCTTGACGATCTTGTCGCCCTGGATGAAGGCGGCGGGAATCTGCAGGGCGTTGTTCTCTCCACGGCGCACGGCGATGAGCTGACCTTCCTTGATCAGCTGCCGCACGCGCGTCACCTCGACATCGAGCATCTCCGCGATGTCGGGCACGTAGAGCCAGGCGGGGACGAGCGCATCGATCTTTACGTCAATCTCGGTCACAGGACAAGCCTGCCATCCCGGACCGACAGCCGGTACTCGGGCCCTACCGGACCGCCGCCTTCAGGGGTACGGACGGGTCGGACGCGCGCGCGGGGTCGACGGGGGTGGCCGTCTCGATGAGCTTGCGGCCCTGGGCGAGGTCGCGGGGGCGCCCGACGGCGAGGAGGGCGACCGGCACCCCGGCGCGCAGCCAGAGCACGGACCAGGCCTCCTCCGCCGGGTCGCCGCGCCACAGCAGTTCGTCGGCGTCCGCGTGGTGCCCGGCGTACTGGACGAAGCGGCCGAACTGCTCGGACCAGAAGTACGGGACGGGGTCGTACGGCGCGTCGGCGGCCCCGGTGATCGTCGCGGCGACCGTGCGGGGGCCCTGGAGCGCGTTGTCCCAGTGGTGGACGAGGAGGCGTTCGCCGTAGCGGGCGGAGGGGAAGGAGGCGCAGTCGCCGACGGCGTACACGTCGGGCAGGGAGGTGCGCAGCCGCTCGTCGGCGGTGACGGCGCCGCTCGGGTCGAGGGCGATGCCGGAGCCGGCGAGCCAGCCGGTGGCCGGCCGGGCGCCGATGCCGACGACGACGGCCTCGGCGGGGAGTTCACGGCCGTCGGCGAGGAGGACCCGGCCGGGTTCGACGGTGGCCACGCGCGCGTGGGTGAGGAGTTCGGCGCCGTTGGCCCCGTACCACTCGGCCATGGGGGTGGTGACCTCGGCGGGCAGGGCGCCGGCGAGGGGGCGGTCGGCGGCCTCGACGACGGTGACGGCGCAGCCCGCCTCGCGTGCGGCGGTGGCGAACTCGGCGCCGATCCATCCGGCTCCGACGACCACGACGGTGTGACGGCGCTCCAGGACGGGCCCGAGGCGTACGGCGTCGTCGAGGGTCCGCAGCAGGTGGACGCCGGGGACGCCCTCGGCGCCGGGCAGGGTGACCGGCTGGGCGCCGGTGGCGACGACCAGGGTGTCGTAGCCGACGGGTCCCGCCTCGGTGTCGATCTCGTGGTCGGCGGCGCGGAGTCCGGTGACGTCGAGGCCGAGACGGAGTTCGACGTCCAGCTCCTCGAAGTCGACGTCGAAGGCGGAGTCCTCGGCCTTGCCGAGGAGGACGGCCTTGGAGAGCGGGGGCCGGTCGTAGGGCTGGTGGGGCTCGGCCCCGATGAGGGTCACGGGGCCGGTGAAGCCCTGTTCGCGCAGGGCCACGGCGGTCTGCACACCCGCCATCCCGGCGCCGACGATCACGACATGCTGCTGGGCCTGCTTCTGCTCGCTCACCCGACCACCTTACGCATCTGACGAACCGTCAGGAAGGGAGGGGCCTGGGCCCCGGAAAGGCCTGCGGTTAGTCTGGCGGACGTAAAGCACTCGCGGGAGCCCGGACGCACCGGGCTGAGAGGGAGGCTGGGACGGCCTCCGACCGTACGAACCTGATCCGGGTCATGCCGGCGAAGGGAGGGGCTGGACGCCCATGCGTTCTTCCGAAGTCTCCGATGTCCCAGAAGTCTCCGATGCCGTGGACGTCCCCGGCATCTCCGGCGCCGACGACGTCTCCGGAATGTCCGGCGTGTCCGACGTCCTCGTCGTCGGAGGCGGCATCATCGGCCTGGTGACGGCCTGGCGGGCCGCGCGGCGCGGACTGCGCACCGCCGTCGTCGACCCGGATCCCGGCGGCGGTGCCGCGCGGGTCGCGGCCGGGATGCTCGCCGCCGTCACCGAACTCCACTACGGCGAGGAGACCCTGCTCGGGCTCAACCTCGCCTCCGCCGCGCGCTATCCCGCGTTCGTCGCCGAACTCGAGGAAGCCACCGGTCACGACGTCGGCTACCGCGCCTGCGGCACCCTCGCCGTCGCCCTCGACGCCGACGACCGGGCCCACCTGCGCGAACTCCACGCCCTCCAGACCCGCTGCGGGCTCACGTCGGAGTGGCTCAGCGGCCGCGAGTGCCGCCGCCTCGAACCCATGCTGGCCCCGGGGGTGCGCGGCGGGCTGCGGGTGGACGGCGACCACCAGGTCGACCCGCGCCGGCTGGCCGCCGCGCTCCTCGTCGCCTGCGAACGGGCCGGGGTGGTCTTCCACCACGCCCTCGCGCGGAGCCTGACGGTGGTACGGGACCGGGCGCGCGGTGCCGTGCTCGCCGACGGCGGGGAACTGACGGCCGACCAGGTCGTCCTCGCCGCCGGAAGCCTGAGCGGGCGGCTCGCGGGCGTGCCGGACGAGGTGCTGCCGCCCGTCCGCCCCGTGAAGGGCCAGGTGCTGCGGCTGCGGGTGCCGGCCGCGTACGCCCCCTTCCTCTCCCGGACCGTCCGGGCCGTCGTCCGGGGCAGCCACGTCTACCTGGTGCCCCGCGAGAACGGCGAGCTCGTCGTCGGCGCCACCAGCGAGGAGCTGGGCTGGGACACCACGGTGACGGCGGGCGGGGTGTACGAGCTGCTGCGCGACGCCCACGAACTCGTCCCCGGCCTCACCGAGCTGCCGCTCACCGAGACCCTGGCGGGGCTCCGCCCCGCGTCCCCCGACAACGCGCCGCTGCTCGGCCCCACCGCCCTCCCCGGCCTCCACCTGGCCACCGGCCACTACCGCAACGGGGTCCTGCTCACCCCCGTCACCGGCGACGTCATGGCCGAGGTGCTCACCACGGGCGTCCTCCCCGACGAGGCGCGCCCCTTCACCCCCCGCCGTTTCTCCCCCGCCCCTCCCGTACGTCAGGAGCAGCCCGCATGAACGTGTCCGTGAACGGAGAGCCGCGCGAGCTCTCCGGCCCCCTCACCCTCGACTCCCTCGTCGCCACCCTGACCACGGCCCGCTCCGGGGTGGCCGCCGCCCTCAACGAGACGGTCGTGCCGCGCGGCGAGTGGGCGGCGACGCCGCTCGCCGAGGGCGACCGGGTCGAGGTCCTCACCGCGGTGCAGGGAGGCTGAGCGCGATGTCCGACGACGTGTTCACCCTCGGCGGTGCGGAGTTCTCCTCGCGCCTGATCATGGGAACCGGCGGGGCGCCCAGCCTCGACGTCCTGGAGCGCTCGCTGATCGCCGGCGGTACGGAACTGACGACGGTCGCCATGCGGCGCCTGGACCCGACCGTCCAGGGCTCGGTCCTCTCCGTCCTCGAACGGCTCGGCATCCGGGTCCTGCCCAACACCGCGGGCTGCTTCACCGCCGGCGAGGCGGTGCTGACCGCCCGGCTCGCACGGGAGGCGCTCGGCACCGACTGGATCAAGCTGGAGGTCGTCGCCGACGAGCGGACCCTGCTGCCGGACGGGGAGGAGCTCCTCGCCGCGGCCGAGACCCTGGTGGACGACGGGTTCACCGTCCTCCCCTACACCAACGACGACCCGGTCCTCGCGCGGAAGCTGGAGGACGTGGGATGCGCGGCGATCATGCCGCTCGGCTCACCGATCGGCTCGGGCCTCGGCATCCGCAACCCGCACAACTTCCAGCTGATCACGGAACGGGCCGGGGTGCCGGTGATCCTCGACGCGGGCGCGGGCACGGCGTCCGACGCGGCGCTCGCGATGGAGCTGGGGTGCGCGGCGGTGATGCTGGCGTCGGCGGTGACGCGGGCGCAGGAGCCGGTGCTGATGGCGGCGGCGATGCGGCACGCGGTCGAGGCGGGGCGGCTCGCGCACCGGGCGGGACGCATTCCCCGCCGCCACTTCGCGGAGGCGTCGTCCCCGCGGGAAGGCCGCCCCCACCTGGACCCGGAACGCCCGGCCTTCTGACGCCCGGCCCGGAGCGGGCGCCTGCCCGGCCGGGCGCCCGGCCCAGAACGGACGCCCGGCCGGCGGGCGACGGCGCGCGGCCGGGGCCGGGGCCGGGGTCCGTGCGGTGCTCGTCACAGGTGCGCTGCAACAGCGGGGCGACCGCGCGGGGGCCCCGTCCACGGCTCGTAGACTCGACGCCGTGGACACGACCCTTCAGGACCCCCTCGTCGGGCGGCTGCTCGACGGCCGCTACCGCGTCGACGCGCGCATCGCCGTCGGCGGGATGGCCACGGTCTACCGGGCCGTCGACACCCGCCTCGACCGCGTCCTCGCGCTCAAGGTGATGCACCCCGCCCTCGCGACCGACGCCGCCTTCGTGGAGCGTTTCATCCGCGAGGCGAAGTCCGTCGCCCGGCTCGCGCACCCCAACGTCGTCGGCGTCTTCGACCAGGGCGCCGAGGGCGCGTACGTCTACCTGGCGATGGAGTACGTCGCCGGCTGCACCCTCCGTGACGTCCTGCGCGAGCGCGGCGCCCTCGCGCCCCGGGCCGCGCTCGACATCCTGGAGCCGGTGCTCGCCGCGCTCGGCGCCGCGCACCGGGCCGGGTTCGTGCACAGGGACATGAAGCCGGAGAACGTCCTGATAGGGGACGACGGCCGGGTCAAGGTCGCCGACTTCGGTCTCGTGCGGGCCGTGGGCTCGGCGACGGCCACCACCGGCTCGGTCCTCGGCACGGTCTCGTACCTCGCGCCGGAGCAGATCGAGCACGGCACGGCCGACACCCGCGCCGACGTGTACGCCTGCGGTGTCGTCCTGTACGAGATGCTGACCGGCGGCAAGCCCCATGCCGGTGACACCCCCGCCCAGGTGCTCTACCAGCACCTGCACACGGACGTGCCCGCCCCCTCGGCCGCCGTTCCGGGCCTCGCCCCTGAGCTGGACGGGCTGGTCGCGGTGGCCACGGCCCGTGACCCGGAGGTACGCCCGGACGACGCCGTCGCCCTGCTCGCGCTCCTCCGGGACGCCCGCGCCGGGCTCGGCGAGGAGCAGCTGGACGCCGTACCGCCGCTGGCGCGGTCCGGGGTCCGGAACACCGCCGAGGACCGGACCAGCGTGATCGCCCGGCCCGTGCCGGTGGCCGGCGCGGACCCCCAGCCGGTCCTGCACACCAACCGGCTGCCCGCGCCGGAGGCTCCCGGGCCCGCGGCCCGCCGGAGGCCCCCGCGCGGGCCCCTCCTGATCGTCCTCGGCGTCCTGCTCGCGCTCGGCCTCGGCGGCGGCGTCTGGTACATCAATTCCGGCCAGTTCACCCGGGTCCCCGCCGTGCTCGGCCAGACCGAGGCGGTCGCGACGAAGCGGATCGCCGACGCCGGTCTCGAGGTCGGTACGACGAAGCGCGCGTTCAGCGACGTGTACGAGCGGGGCACCGTCATGGCCGTCGACCCGGCGCCGGGCGAGCGCCTCCGGGGCAACGGCACGGTCACCCTGACCCTCTCCCGGGGCCCGGAGATCGTGAAGGTGCCCAACCTCAGGAACAAGCCGCTCGCCGAGGCCAGGCGCACCCTGGAGAAGGAGGGCCTGGCGCTGGGGGTGGTCACCACCGCGTTCAGCGATTCCGTCGCCCGGGGCTCCGTGGTCAGCTCCGATCCCGAGCCCGGTACCGAGCGCGCCCCCGACTCGGCGATCGCCCTGGTGGTCAGCAAGGGCGCGCCGATCGACGTGCCCGACGTCACCGGTGAGACCGTCGCCGACGCCACGGCCCTGCTCGGGGAGGAGGGGCTGACCGTGCGGGTCGCCCCGGAGCGGATCCACTCCCCCGAGGAGGCCGGCGCCGTCGCCGCGCAGTCCCTGGCCGGGGGCAGCCGGGCCGCCGAGGGCGACACGATCACCCTGACCGTCTCCAAGGGCCCGAAACCGGTCGAGGTCCCGGACGTCATCGGCGAGACGACCGGGGACGCCCGTACGGTCCTGGAGGACGCGGGCTTCGAGGTGGAGGTCAAGAAGTCCTTCCCGTACCTCGGTGACACGGTCACCGGCCAGTCCGTGGAGGGCGGCGAGACCGCGCCGGAGGGCTCCGTCATCACCATCACGATCAAGGGACTCTGAGGACTCATGCGCAACCCCGTCGGCGGCCACGTCCCCGTGGCCGGTGGCCTCGCCACGACCGGCCTCGGCTACGCCCGTGAACTCGGCGCCGAGGCCGTGCAGGTCTTCGTCGCCAACCCGCGCGGCTGGGCCACCCCGGTCGGCAATCCGGCTCAGGACGAGCGGTTCCGGGCGGAGTGCGCGGCCGGGTCGATCTCGGCCTGGGTCCACGCCCCGTACCTGATCAACTTCGGCTCCCACACCGAGGCGACCGCGGAGAAGTCGGTGGAGTCGATGCGGCACTCGCTGCGCCGCGGCCGGGAGATCGGCGCGAAGGGCGTGGTGGTGCACACCGGCTCGGCGACCGGGGGTCGCCCGCGCGCGGTGGCCCTCGCCCAGGTACGGGAACGGCTGCTGCCGCTCCTCGACGAGCTGACGCACGAGGACGATCCGTATCTGCTTCTGGAGTCGACGGCGGGCCAGGGCTCCTCGCTCTGCTCACGCGCGGAGGACTTCGGGCCGTACTTCGACGCGCTCGACCGCCACCCGAAGCTCGGCATCTGCCTGGACACCTGCCACATCTTCGCCGCCGGCCACGATCTGACCGGTCCGCACGGTGCGACGCAGACCCTGGACCAGCTGGTGGAGACGGTGGGCGAAGGACGGCTGAAGCTGATCCACGCCAACGACTCCCAGGACGTCGTGGGCGCGCGCAAGGACCGGCACGCCAACATCGGCGTGGGCCACATCGGCGAGGACGGGTTCCGGAACCTCCTCCGGCACCCGGCGACCGAGGGCGTGCCCCTGATCATCGAGACGCCCGGCGGCAAGGCGGGCCATCTCGCGGACGTGGAGCTGCTCAAGAAGCTCAGGGACTGACACGGTCACGATTCCCCGTTGATGAATACCCCTAGGGGGTATACGGTTCCTGTGAAGGCAGGAACCGCTACCCGACCATGGGGGCACCCGATGCAGCACGACGCTCACGCCCATCACGACCACGGCACCCACACCGGCGACCACGCGGGGCACGCGGGCCACACCAGCCATGCGGACCACACCGGTCACTCAGGCCACGCCAGCCACGTGGACCACACCGGACACCAGGGCCACGACGGTCACCACGAGCACCACGGCGCCCACCACACGACCGGCAAGGTCTCCTGGTCCATGGCCGCCAGGGCCACGCTGCACTGCCTCACCGGCTGCGCCATCGGCGAGGTGCTCGGCATGGTCATCGGCACCGCGCTCGGCTGGGGCAACATGCAGACGATGATCCTCGCGATCGTCCTGGCCTTCTTCTTCGGCTACGCGCTCACCCTGCGCGGCATCCTGGCCGCCGGCGTGGACTTCCGGACGGCCTTCAAGGTCGCCCTCGCCGCCGACACCCTCTCCATCGCGGTCATGGAGATCATCGACAACGGCGTGCTCGCCCTCTGGCCCGGCGCCATGGACGCGCACCTCACGGAGCCGTTCTTCTGGATCGTGCTCGCCATCGCGCTCGCCGCCGCCTTCGTGATCACCACGCCGGTCAACAAGTGGATGATCGGCCGCGGCAAGGGCCACGCGGTGGTCCACCAGTACCACCACTGATCAGCTCGGACGCACCACCGACGGACGGTCCGGAGCGCTACAGCTCCGGGCCGTCCCCCGGCTCCTCCTGGTACGAGTAGCGCTGCTCCGTCCAGGGGTCGCCGAGGTTGTGGTAGCCGCGCTCCTCCCAGAAGCCCCGGCGGTCGGCGGCCATGTACTCCACGCCCCGGACCCACTTGGGGCCCTTCCAGGCGTACAGGTGGGGGACGACCAGACGCAGCGGGAAGCCGTGCTCGGCGGTGAGCAGCTCGCCGTCCTTGTGGGTGGCGAAGATCGTACGGTCCGCGGCGAAGTCGGCGAGCCGCATGTTGGCGCTGTAGCCGTACTCGGCCCACACCATCACATGGGTGACCTGCGGCGCGGGCGGGGCGAGGTCGAGGATCGTGCGGGCCCGCACACCACCCCATTCGGCCCCGAGCATGCTGAACTTCGTGACGCAGTGCAGATCGGCCACGACCGTGGCGAACGGGAGGGCCGAGAACTCCTCGTGGTTCCAGCACCGCTTGTCACCGTCGGCCGTCGCCCCGAAGACGCGGAACTCCCAGCGGTCCGGCTTGAACTTGGGGACGGGCCCGTAATGGGTGACCGGCCAGCCGCGCTGGAGCCGCTGGCCCGGCGGAAGGTCCGGCGAATGATCCGGCCGCCCCGCTTCCCGGTGTACTCCGCTCTCCGGCTGACCCATGTCATCCATGGTGACAGACGGCAAGGGGTGGTCATGACCAGGAGACCGCGCGCACCAGCGGATTCGGGCAACTCCCACTAAGCCTGCACTTACTGGACGACCCCCATTCGGGGTGCGAGGATGCGGCCATCCTGCCCAGTGACGGCATAGACACGTAACGTGGAAGGAGCCTCTGCGATGCAGGGCGACCCCGAGGTCCTCGAGTTCCTCAACGAGCAGCTGACCGGCGAGCTGACGGCCATCAACCAGTACTGGCTGCATTACCGCATCCAGGACAACAAGGGGTGGACGAAGCTCGCCAAGTACACCCGCGAAGAGTCCATCGATGAGATGAAGCACGCGGACAAGATCACCGAGCGCATCCTCATGCTCGACGGTCTGCCCAACTACCAGCGCCTCTTCCACGTGCGGGTCGGACAGACCATCACCGAGATGTTCCAGGCGGACCGCCAGGTCGAGGTGGAGGCGATCGACCGCCTCAAGCGCGGCATCGAGGTCATGCGCGCCAAGGGCGACATCACCTCGGCGAACCTCTTCGAGGAGATCCTCGCCGACGAGGAGCACCACATCGACTACCTGGACACGCAGCTGGAGCTGATCGAGTCCCTGGGCGAGGCGCTGTACATCTCGACGCTCATCGAGCAGCCGAGCTGAGCGACCCCGCCTAGGCGGCTTCCTCCAGCTCCGCGACGGGCTCGGCCGCCAGAGCGGGCATGCCCTGGTCCACGAGATCGCGGCGCGGGCAGTTGCCGCGCCCGAGAATGGCCTGAATTCGACGGACGCAGGAACCGCAGTCCGTGCCGGCCTTGCAGGCCGAGGCGATCTGGCGAGGCGTACAGGCGCCCGCGTCGGCATGCTGCTTGACCTGCTTCTCCGTGACACCGAAGCATGAGCAGACGTACAACGCGGTTCACCTCCCGCCGTGATCGATAAGGCTAACCTAACCTTACCCGGCGCGGCGGGACCGCAAAAGCCCCGACCATGACGATGGGGCGCGGATCACATGGATCCGCGCCCCGTCGTCGTAGGTACCTACTTACTGATCGCGGTACATCTCCGCGACCAGGAACGCCAGGTCGAGGGACTGGCTGCGGTTGAGCCGCGGGTCGCAGGCCGTCTCGTAGCGCTGGTGCAGGTCGTCGACGAAGATCTCATCGCCGCCGCCCACGCACTCGGTGACGTCGTCACCGGTGAGCTCGACGTGGATGCCGCCCGGGTGGGTGCCGAGGGACTTGTGGACCTCGAAGAAGCCCTTGACCTCGTCGAGCACGTCGTCGAAGCGGCGCGTCTTGTGGCCGGAGGCGGCCTCGAAGGTGTTGCCGTGCATCGGGTCGGTGACCCAGGCGACGACCGCGCCGGAGGCGGTGACCTTCTCGACCAGCTCGGGGAGCTTGTCGCGGACCTTGTCGGCGCCCATGCGGACGATGAAGGTCAGCCGGCCGGGCTCGCGGTCCGGGTCGAGACGGTCGATGTACGTCAGCGCCTCGTCCACCGAGGTGGTCGGGCCCAGCTTGATGCCGATCGGGTTCGCGATGCGCGCGGCGAACTCGATGTGGGCGTGGTCGAGCTGGCGGGTGCGCTCTCCGACCCACACCATGTGGCCGGAGGTGTCGTACAGCTTGCCGGTGCGCGAGTCCGTACGGGTCAGGGCGCCCTCGTAGTCGAGCAGCAGCGCCTCGTGGGAGGCGTAGAACTCCACGGCCTTGAACTCGGCCGGGTCGGTGCCGCAGGCCTTCATGAAGTTCAGGGCGTTGTCGATCTCGCGCGCCAGCTGCTCGTAGCGCTGGCCCGAGGGGGACGCCTTCACGAAGTCCTGGTTCCAGGCGTGCACCTGGCGCAGGTCGGCGTAGCCACCGGTGGTGAAGGCGCGCACCAGGTTGAGCGTGGAGGCGGAGGCGTTGTACATCCGCTTCAGTCGCTCGGGGTCCGGGATGCGGGACTTCTCGTCGAAGCCGAAGCCGTTGACCGAGTCGCCCCGGTACGTCGGCAGGGTCACGCCGTCACGGGTCTCGGTCCCCTTGGAGCGGGGCTTCGAGTACTGGCCGGCGATGCGGCCGACCTTCACCACGGGCACGGAGGCCGCGTAGGTGAGGACGGCGCTCATCTGGAGCAGCGTCTTGAGCTTGGCCCTGATGTGGTCGGCGGACACGGCGTCGAAGGCCTCGGCGCAGTCGCCGCCCTGGAGCAGGAACGCCTCGCCACGGGCGACGGCTCCCATCCGGGCGCGCAGCTGGTCGCACTCGCCGGCGAAGACGAGCGGAGGATACGACTCGAGGTCCGCGATCACATCGCGCAGAGCCTCGGCATCGGGGTACTCGGGCTGCTGCGCCGCGGGCAGGTCTCGCCAGGTCGCCTTGGCGACGGCGTGGGAATCAGCGTTCACGGTCACACGCACCACATTACGGGTTCTTCGTCCGCTCCTGTCCCTCCGCCCAGTGGCTGAGACGCACGCCCGAAATGTCCGTCGATGATCTTCACGTCTTCGAGTGGTGTTACCCTCTGGCCCGTTTCACAAGTACACAGTCGAACCACAGGGGTGGGCGTGACCCAGAGTCACCGCAGGGACCGCAAGAAGAAACGACTCTTGTACGGAGCGGCGGCCGCCGTCGTCGCCACCGCCACGATCGGCACCATCGCGGTCGCCTCGCCGGGCCTCCTGGGCGCGGCCGGCGACGGGAAGGCTGCTGGGGACACTTCCCTGCAGTCGCAGTTCGCAAACGCGGCGCGCGAGTTCGACGTGCCGCAGAGCGTGCTGATGGCGGTCTCGTACCGCCAGACTCGGTGGGAGTCGCACGACGGGCAGCCGAGCACGACCGGCGCGTACAACGTCATGGGGCTGACGAAGGTCGACCCGGAGGACCTCGAGGACGACGCGAGCGAGCACCTCCTCGAGCACCTCGTGAACGGCACCGGCGACCCGTCGATCGACAAGAAGATCGACAAGAAGAAGGCGCTGGAGCCCGTCCCCGAGGCGGCGGTCGACACCGACGACCCGAAGCTGCACACGCTGGACAAGGCCGCGGAGCTGATCGACGGCTCGACCGACGCCGTCCAGAACGACACGGCCGAGTCGATCCGGGCCGGTGCGGCGCTGCTCGCCGACTACCAGAAGCAGGCCGGCGCCGAGCTGTCCGACGACCCGGGCGCCTGGTACCCGGCCGTGGCCCGCTACAGCCAGTCCGAGGACCGGGAGGGCGCGGACCTCTTCGCGAAGCGCGTCTTCGAGTCCATCCGGACCGGCGAGCAGGAGCTCACGGCGGAGGGCGAGCAGGTGGTCCTCCCGGCTGACCCGTCGGTGGATCCGGTCGAGCCGGCGAACGTGCCGCTGGCCGCGAGCACCGCGGCCACCACCGCTCCGGCGGTCGAGTGCCCGCCCGAGCTGGTCTCGGTCTGCGGCTTCATCCCTGCCGCCTACCAGCAGGACCTGGGCAACTACAACATCGCGAGTCGTACCGCGAACGGCAGCGGCGGGTTCGACATCCGCCAGATCATCATCCACGACATCGAGGGCAGCCACGACGGTGCCGTGAGCGTCTTCCAGAACCCGAACAAGTGGGCGAGCGCGCACTACATCGTGCGGGCCGACGGTCGCGTGACCCAGATGGTCGAGACCAAGAACGAGGCGTTCCACGCGGGCAACAAGACCGTGAACATGCACTCGGTCGGCATCGAGCACGAGGGCTTCGCCATCAAGGGCGACGCCGGCTGGTACACCGAGCCGGAGTACGAGTCCTCCGCCGCCCTCGTGAAGTACCTGGCCCAGAAGTTCTCCATCCCGCTGGACCGCGAGCACATCATCGGCCACGACGAGGTGCCGAGCGTCCTGGACAGCAAGGTCCAGGACCACTGGGACGCCGGCCCGTTCTGGGACTGGAACCACTTCATGTCCCTGGTCGGCGCCCCCACCGGCGCCGGTGGCGCGGGTGGCCTGCTCCAGGCCGGGCAGCTCGTCCGGATCGTCCCGCCGTTCACCTCGGCCAACCAGCAGGCGATGAAGTACACGGACGCGGGGGTCGCCAAGACGACCGTCCCGCTGCCGGTCAACTTCGGCTACCTCTACTCGGAGCCCGTGGCCGACCAGACCAAGGCGCTGACCGACCCGTACTTCACGGCGAACTGGCAGTACGGTTCCAACTGGGCGAACAAGGTCACGGCCGGCAGCACGCACGTCGTCGCCGAGTCGCGGAGCAACTGGACCGCCATCTGGTACGGCGGCAAGAAGGCCTGGTTCCACAACCCCGGCGGTCAGTACACGGCCGTCGTCGGCGTGAAGAACGCGATCACCGCCAAGGACGGCGCCACCTCGATCCCGGTCTACGGCCGTGCGTACCCCGAGGACGCCGCCTACACGGGCACCGGCGTGTCGATCCAGCCCAGCAACAACGCGTCGCTGACGAAGTACAGCCTCCCGGCTGGGCAGCTGTACACGAAGGCCGGCGACCCCGTGGTGGGCGACTACTACTCCAGCGCGTACAACACCAACGGCACCCGGGTCGTCGGCAAGACCAACGTCTTCATCCCGATCCGCTACAACCACCGCCTGGCGTTCGTGAAGGCGAGCGACATCAAGGAAGTGGCCACCAAGCCCGCCGTCCGCGCCGACAACCGCTACAACGTCATCGCCCGTGACGCCTCCGGTGTCCTCTGGCAGTACCAGGGCACCGGGTCCGGTACCACGCCGTTCCTGTCCCGCTACCGGGTCGGGCCCGGGTGGGGCGGCTACAACGCCATCACCCCGCTGACCGCGCTCCGTGCCGACGGCACCGGTGACGCCGTGGCCCGTGACGGCTCCGGTGTGCTCTGGTACTACCAGGGCAGCGGCAACCCGTCCTCGCCGTTCAAGGCCCGTCTGCGGACCGGCGGCGGCTGGGGGGTCTACGACCGGATCCTCGGCGTCCGCGACATGGACGGCGACACCAAGCCGGACCTGATAGCCCGGGAGAAGTCGGGCGTCCTGTGGCTGTACAAGGGCACCGGCGTCCCGTCGTCGCCGTTCGCGACCCGCGTCCGTGTCGGCGGCGGCTGGAACATCTACAACGAGCTCATCAGCACCGGCGACATGACGGGTGACGGCAAGCCGGACCTGATCGCCCGCGACACCGCCGGTGTCCTGTGGCTGTACAAGAACACGGGCGCCTCCCCGAACCCGTACGCCACCCGTGCCAAGGTCGGCGGCGGCTGGGGCGTCTACAACGTCATGGTCGGCCCGAGCGACCTCGACCGCGACGGCAAGCCGGACCTGATCGCCCGGGACGGCGCCGGCGACCTGTGGTTCTACAAGAACACGGGCGGCTACCCGAACCCGTACGCCACCCGCGTCCGCGTCGGCGGCGGCTGGGGCGGCTTCAACCTCATCGTCTGAGCCCGCGCTCTCCGGTCACGGGGCCCGTTCCACACCGTCCACGGTGCGGAACGGGCCCCGTTCCCGTCTCCGACTGGGTTACAGTGCTCGCATGTTCGCGCCTCAGATCCAGAACTGGTGGTGGACCGCTCATCCGGCGGCCCACTGACTGCGCGTACACGACACACGCACAGGCCGCCCGAGGGGCGGCCTTTTCTCGTACCCGGGCCGTTCCTCTCCGTACTCCACCGGAAGGAACGACGCACCTCATGGACCTCTCCCGTCTCCTCGACGACTCCGCTCCGCCCTTCGCCCTGCTCCGCCGCCGCACCCCCGGCCGTGACCACGACACCGTCGAGGTGCTGATCGGCCGGGTCCACGAGGCCGAGCGCCTCGCGGAGCTGCCCGTGGGCCCGCTGCCGACGCTCGCCCTCGTGCCCTTCCGGCAGATCCGGGAGCGCGGCTTCGACGTACGGGACGACGGCACCCCGCTCTCCGTGCTCGTCGCCGACGAGGTGCACGAGCTGCCGCTCGCGGAGGCCCTGGACCGGCTTCCCGCGCACGACGTGACCGTCGAGGGCGGCGGGTTCGACGTCTCCGACGAGGAGTACGCCGGGATCG
This sequence comes from Streptomyces sp. NPDC058664, assembly GCF_042716635.1. Taxonomy (NCBI): domain Bacteria; kingdom Bacillati; phylum Actinomycetota; class Actinomycetes; order Kitasatosporales; family Streptomycetaceae; genus Streptomyces; species Streptomyces sp. NPDC058664. Next base: position 201,206 of record NZ_JBHXRW010000002.1, read on the forward strand.
TGCGGCGGGTCATCGACGAGGAGATCGGCTCGGGCGAGGGCGCGAACTTCGTCATCCGGCGGACCTACACGGGCGAGATCCCCGGTTTCGGACGCGCCGACGCCCTCGCCCTCTTCCGGCGGCTGCTCGCGGGCGAGCGGGGCGCGTACTGGACGTTCGTCGTGCACACCGGCGACCGGACGCTCGTCGGGGCCAGCCCCGAGGTGCACGTCCGGATGTCGGGCGGCACGGTCGTGATGAACCCGATCAGCGGCACGTACCGCTACCCGGCGGGCGCCGCCCCGACCCCGGAGGACCTGCTGGCCTTCCTCGCCGACCGCAAGGAGACCGAGGAGCTCTCCATGGTGGTCGACGAGGAGCTCAAGATGATGTGCACGGTCGGCGACATGGGCGGGGTGGTGATCGGCCCGCGTCTGAAGGAGATGGCGCATCTCGCGCACACCGAGTACGAGTTGCGCGGCCGGTCCTCGCTCGACGTGCGGGAGGTGCTGCGGGAGACGATGTTCGCGGCGACCGTGACCGGCTCGCCGGTGCAGAACGCCTGCCGGGTGATCGAGCGTCACGAGGCCGGCGGGCGCGGCTACTACGCGGGGGCGCTCGCCCTGCTCGGCACGGACGAGGGCGGCGCCCAGACCCTGGACTCCCCCATCCTGATCCGTACGGCGGACATCGACGGCGACGGGCGGCTGCGGGTACCGGTCGGCGCCACCCTCGTCCGGCACTCGGACCCGGCGGGCGAGGTGGCCGAGACCCACGCCAAGGCGGCCGGGGTGCTCACCGCCCTCGGGGTACGGGAGGGCCGGCCGGCCGCCGGACCGGGGCCGGCCCCCGTACCCCTCGCCGACGATCCCCGGGTACGGGCCGCCCTGGACGCGCGGCGGGCCGACCTGGCGCCGTTCTGGCTGAAGATGCAGGTCCGTTCCGCCGAGCTGTCGGGGCACGCCCTGGTGATCGACGCCGAGGACACCTTCACGGCGATGCTGGCGCACGTCCTGCGCTCCTCGGGCCTCGACGTGTCCGTGCTCCGCTACGACGAGCCGGGGCTGCGCGAGCTCGCGCTCGCTCACGAGGGGCCGGTGGTCCTGGGCCCCGGCCCCGGGAACCCGTCCGACGCCGCCGATCCGAAGATGCGGTTCCTGCGCGGTCTCACGGCCGCTCTCGTCCAGGGCCACCGGCACGGTCTCCTCGGCGTGTGCCTCGGGCACGAGCTGATCGCCGCCGAACTGGGCCTGGAGATCGTCCGCAAGCGGACCCCGTTCCAGGGGGCCCAGCTGCGGATCGACCTGTTCGGGCAGGAGCGGACGGTCGGCTTCTACAACAGCTTCACCGCCCGCTGCGACGAGCGGACGGCGACGGAGCTGGCGCTGCACCGGATCGAGGTGAGCCGGGACGCGGAGACCGGCGAGGTCCACGCGCTGCGCGGGCCGGGCTTCGCGGGGGTGCAGTTCCACCCGGAGTCCGTCCTGACCCTCGAAGGGGCCGCGCTGACCGCCTCGCTCCTCGCGGGGGTACTGGTCTAGGACACCCGCGGGACCAGGACGTTCTCGCTGCGCCGCCCCGCGGTGTAGTCGAGGACGTTCCTGACCGTGGTGTCGATGATCTGGCCGACCGCGTCCACGGTGTAGTACGCCTGGTGGGAGGTGACCACCACGTTCGGGAAGGTGACCAGACGGGCCAGGGTGTCGTCCTCGACGACCTCGAGGGACTTGTCGAGGAAGAAGAGCCCGGCCTCCGCCTCGTAGACGTCCAGGCCGACGCCGGCGAAGCGGCCGGCCCGGAGTTCGACGACGAGCGCCTCGGTGTCGATGAGGCCGCCCCGGCTGGAGTTCACCAGGATGGCGTCGTCCTTCATCGCCCTGAGGGCGGCGGCGTCGACGAGGTGCTGGGTCGACGGGAGCAGCGGAACGTGCAGGCTGATGAGGTCGGCCTCGGTGAGGAGCTGCTCCTTCTCGACGTACTTCATGCCGAGTTCGACGCAGGCGGGGTTCTCGGCGACGTCCCAGCCGAGGAGGTGCATGCCGAAGCCGTGGGCGATCCGGGTGAAGGCCTCGCCGATCTTGCCGGTGCCGAGGACGCCGACGGTACGGCCCCGCAGGTCACGGCCCATCAGTCCGTCGAGGCGGAAGTCGAAGTCCCGGGTCCGGTTGGAGGCCCGGACGATCCGGCGGTTGACGGCGGTCGCGAGGGTCCAGGCGAACTCGGCGACGGAGTAGGGCGAGTAGGACGAGACGCGGGCGACGGTGAGGCCGAGGCGCTCGGCGACCTCCAGGTCGATGTTGTTGAAGCCCGTGGAGCGCTGGGCGATCATCTGGGTCCCGCTGGCGGCGAGGATCTGCAGGACGCGGTGGTCCAGGATCGCGTTGACGCTGGTGGAGACGATCTCGTAGCCGGCCGCGATGGGGGCGGTGTCCTCGGTGAGGAACACGTTCAGACAGCGGACGTCGTGGTGCCCCGCGAAGGCCTTCTCGATCAGGGGCTTCTCGTCCGCCTGCACGCCGAATGCCAGGATCTCCACGGGATTCCCCTCAGGCCGGTGATGGGTCGTATGTCCGTTTTCTACGCGAATATACGACCCCTGCCGTCAGGGCGCCCGGCCCCGGGCTCAGGCGTCGTCGAGGCCGCGCTCGATGGCGTACCGGACGAGCTCCACCCGGTTGTGCAGCTGGAGCTTGCCCAGGGTGTTCTGGACGTGGTTCTGCACCGTGCGGTGCGAGATCACCAGGCGCTCGGCGATCTGCTTGTAGCTGAGCCCCTTGGCGACCAGCCGCAGGACCTCCGTCTCGCGCTCGGTCAGCTGCGGGGCCTTCGGCTCGTCCGCGCCGGCCGCCGGGGCGGGCTCGGAGGCGAGCCGGCGGTACTCGCCGAGGACCAGACCGGCGAGGCCGGGGGTGAACACGGGGTCGCCGACCGCCGTCCGCCGTACGGCGTCGATCAGCTCCTCCGTACTGGCCGACTTCAGGAGGTAACCGGTCGCGCCGGACTTGACCGCCTCCAGGACGTCGGCGTGCTCGCCGCTCGCCGAGAGCACGAGCACCCGCAGCTCGGGCCGGCCGCCGACGAGCTCCTTGCACACCTGGACGCCCGGCTTCACCGGCAGGTTCAGATCGAGGACGAGGACGTCGGGGGTGACCGCGTGGGCGCGGCGCACCGCCTGCTCGCCGTCGCCCGCGGTGGCCACCACGTCGAGACCCGCCTCGGCCAGGTCACGGGCGACCGCGTCCCGCCACATCGGATGGTCGTCGACGACCATCACCCTGATCGGCCGCTCGGCCCGCTGCTCGCTCATCTTCCTCGTCCTGCCTTCCCCCGTGGGACCTTCAACTCGACTTCCGTGCCCTGGCCGGGGACCGAGATCAGCTCGGCCGTGCCTCCCAGCTCCCGCAGTCTCCCCCGGATGGAGAGGGCGACGCCCATCCGGCCCTCGTCCTCCGCCTGCGCGAGGCGGCCCTCCGGGATGCCGGGGCCGTCGTCCCGGACGGTGACGATCACCTCGTCGGGCCAGTCCTCGACGAGGATCCAGGCCTGGGCGTCCTCCCCCGCGTGCACCCGCACATTGTCCAGGGCGGCGCCGACGGCGGCGGCCAGTTCGCGGGCGGCGGGCGGCGGCAGCAGGACCGGGGCGCCCGGATCGGAGAGGGTGACCCGGGCCCCGGCGCGCGGGGCGAGCAGGAGGCGGAGGTCGACGGGCGAGTCGTCGTCGGCTTCGTCGTCCACGTCGACGACCCGGACCACCGCGCCCTCCGACTCGTCCTCGGAGACCAGGCTGGGCCGGGTCAGACCGCCCGCGACGAGGGTACGGAGGGCGACCTCCTGCTCGCCCGCCATCCGGCCGAGCTCGGCGGCCTCGCCGCCGATCGCCGTGCCGCGCCGCTGCACCATCGCGAGGACCTGGAGGACGCTGTCGTGGATGTCCCGGGCGAGCCGCTCCCGCTCCCGGGTCGCCGCCTCGATCTCCAGGGCGCGGGCGAGGGTGCGTTCGGAGGCGCGGGCGACCTCGACGACGTAACCGATGGCGATGGAGGCCACCCAGACGAGCAGGACGTTGTGGAGGGTGTCCCGGCTGGGGTGGCCGCGCTCGACGATGTTGGCGACGGCGACGAGGGAGGAGGCGACGCCGGCCCAGCGCCAGCCGCCCTTGATCGCGTACGCGAGGACGGAGCCGGCTGTCCATATCGACGGCAGCGTGGGGCCGTCGATCGTCTGGGCGTGGGTGTCGGCCAGCGGGGTGAGGAGGATGCCGACGAGGGCGATGGTGAGGTCGGCGCCGAGGAAGCGCTTGGTGCAGCTGGCCGCGTTCGCCACCTTGGGCAGGGTGGCGAGGGTCCAGACGCACATCACCGCGAGATAGCCGACGGCGATCCAGGGCCGCTCGTACACCTCCCGGGTGAAGACGAACAGCAGGACCGCGTAGACCATGGTCAGGACGCGGTAGCCGGTCAGCGCCCGCCACAACGGCTGCTCGACCGACATGCGCACGACACGCTCGCGCTTGGCCATCTCCCCCACCCCCGGACGTCCCTCGCGGGACGCCTGCACGCCGAACGCCTACACGCCGGACTCCTACGCGCCGGACTCTTCCCGAGCCGCGATCTCGGCCTTGACGGCCTCCTTGGCCGCCTTCTCCGCGTCCGCGATCTGCCGCTTGGCGGCGGTCGCGTAGATGTCGACGTACTCCTGCCCGGACAGCTTCATGATCTCGTACATGACCTCGTCGGTCACCGAACGCAGGATGAAGCGGTCCCCCTCCATGCCCTGGTAGCGGGTGAAGTCCAGCGGCTTGCCGATCCGGATCCCCGGACGCATGAGCTTGGGGACGACCTTGCCGGGCGGCTGGATCTTCTCCGTGTCGATCATGGCGACCGGGATCACCGGCGCTCCGGTGGCCAGGGCCACCCGCGCCAGGCCGCCGGGCTTGCCCCGGTAGAGCCGTCCGTCGGGCGAGCGGGTGCCCTCGGGGTAGATCCCGAAGAGCCCGCCCTTCTCGATGACCTCGATGCCGGCCTTGATGGCCGCCTCGCCCGCGCCGCGGGCGCCCGACCGGTCCACCGGGAGCTGGCCGACGCCCTTGAAGAAGGCGGCGGTGAGCTTGCCCTTCACACCCGGCGAGGTGAAGTACTCCGCCTTGGCGATGAAGGTGACCTTGCGGTCGAGGACGGCCGGCAGGAAGAAGGAGTCGGAGAACGACAGGTGGTTGCTCGCCAGGATCGCGGGCCCCTCGGCGGGAATGTTCTCCAGACCCTCCACCCAGGGCCGGAAGGCAAGCTTCAGGGACCCTCCGAGGGAGAACTTCATTGCGCCGTAGATCAACTCGCCGTGCCTTCCGTGTGCCGTGGCGACGACTTTATCCCGTACCGGGGTACGGCCCCCGCTACGGCCCTGGTCGGTGTCGGTCCGGTCGCGTACCGTGAAGGTCCTTCCCCATTTTCCGTCGCTCCGGCGTACCCGAGGACGCCGAAGTCGCAACCGAACAGGAGACCCCGGTGCCGGTCCTTCCCGGAGCCGAGCCGTACCGCCACGAGGGCGGAGAGGTCGGCGTCCTTCTCTGTCACGGATTCACCGGTTCCCCGCAGTCACTGCGCCCGTGGGCCGAGTACCTCGCCGAGCACGGTCTGACGGTGTCGCTGCCCCTGCTGCCCGGCCACGGCACCCGCTGGCAGGACATGCAGCTCACCACCTGGCACGACTGGTACGCGGAGGTGGACCGGGCGCTGCGCGAGCTCCTGGAGCGGTGCGAGACCGTCTTCGTCTTCGGCCTCTCCATGGGCGGGGCCCTGACCCTGCGGCTCGCCGCCCGGCACGGGGACACCGTGAAGGGCATCGTCCTGGTCAACCCTGCGAACAAGGTGCACGGCGTGGCGGCGCACGCGCTGCCGGTCGTCCGGCACCTGGTCCCCTCGAACAAGGGCATCGCCAGCGACATCGCCAAGGAGGGCGTGAGGGAGATCGGGTACGACCGGGTGCCGCTGCACGCGGCGCACTCCCTGCGGCAGTTCTTCCGGACCGTGGACGCGGAGCTTCCGCAGGTCACCCAGCCGGTGGTACTGCTCCACAGCCCTCAGGACCATGTCGTGCCGCCGGCCGACTCGGCCCGGATCCTGTCCCGGATCTCCTCGACGGACGTCCGGGAGGTCCTGCTGGAACAGAGCTACCACGTGGCGACGTTGGACCATGACGCGGAGCGGATCTTCGACGAGAGCCTGGCCTTCGTCGAGCGTCTCGCCCCGGGACTGGTCGGCGGAAAGGGGAGCAGGAGCGGTGGCTGAGCAGCAGGACGGCGGCGAGCGGGAGCCGCAGCCCATCGACGAGGAGGCGGCGTGGGCCGCGATCGTCGCCGGGTACGGCGAGGAGCCCGTGGACCCGCCGGGGGCGAAGCCGTTCCGGACCATCGAGAACCTGTCGCTGCCGGAGCCGGAGGACGAGGAGACCGACGGGTCCGACACGCCCGACGGCTCCGACGAGCCCGGTCCCGGCGGGCCGAAGGCCTCGGCGGAGGAGTCCGGGACCGGGCGGTCCCCGGCCGAGAAGTCCCTGACGGAGAAGTTCCGGATCGAGGGGTCCCGGCCTTCGGAGGAGACGAGGCCGGAGAGGACGAAGCCGGACGACACGGACCCGGGAGACCCGGGACCGGAGGACGGGACGTCCGAGGACGGTCCCGCGCGGCCCGCGCTCGGCAGCTCCGTCGTGTTCGCGCCCGGGGTACGGCCCGCCGGCCCCCGGGACTACTCGCCCGCGGAACCCGAGGACTCCCCCGGCGGCTCCGACGAGGGCCACTTCGTCCCCCCGGAGCCGCCCCCGCTGCCCGAGGCGGACGCCACGACCAAGTTCGCCTGGCTCGCCGTGGTCGGCGGCCCGGTGCTGATGCTGCTCGCCGTCCTGCTCCGGTGGGACATGACCTGGTGGCTGACCACGCTGTGCATCGGCGGTTTCCTGGGCGGCTTCGCCACCCTGGTGGGGCGCATGAAGCACGACGACGACGATGACGACGGCTTCGACGACCCGGGCCGCGGCGCGGTCGTCTGAGACGTCCCACGCCGACGGCCCCACGGCGAAGGTCACGGGAGGCCGGTCCCGGGACCCCGTTCCCACGGGGTTCCTACGAGGCGGGGACGCGGACCGCCGCCAGCACCGGCAGGTGATCGGTGGCGGCCCGCAGATCCGCCGGGTCGAGGTCCGTCGGCACCCCGCAGCCGAGGAACTCGACGCCCGGAGTGGCCAGGATCGCGTCGATCCGCTGGTGCGGGTCGGCGGGGGTCGAGGTGTTCTCACCGCCCCAGGGGCTGACCTCCCAGCCGTCCCGGAGCTCCTTCGTCAGCCGGCGGAAGGCCGGCCCGTCGGGCCGTTCGTTGAGGTCGCCCGCGACGAGGGCGTACGGGGTCCCCAGGGCGGCGACCCGGTCGAGGACCATCCCGGCCTGGGCGTACCGCTCCTCCGTCCGCAGGCTCAGATGGCAGCTGATCAGTCCGACCCGGGCCCCGCCGAAGCGGACGACGGCGGTCGCGAGACCGCGCCGGTGGAGGCCGGGGGTGAGGGGCAGCAGTACGTCCTCGGTGCGTTCCACGGTGGCCCGCAGGGAGGAGAGCAGCAGGGGTCCCGCGGCGGTGGCGCCGCCGCTCAGGACGACGAGCTCGCTCTTGGCGGCGAGCCGGGCGGCGTGCTTGCGCCAGCGGAAGAAGCGTGGCGCCTCCTGGACGAAGACGAGGTCCGGGGCGCAGGCGCGGATCACCCGGGCGAGGGCGTCCTCGTCGTCGCGCATCGAGCGGACGTTGTAGCTCAGGACCCGGAGAACGGCCGAACCGTCCGTCTCGGTCCGGGAGTTGGGCAGCTCACTGATCGCCATGCCACGTAACGTACGACAACCGCCCGCCGCGTCCGGAGAGGACGCGACGGGCGGTCGCCGTATGCCTTCGTATGCTCCGTACGTCTTCGTACGGGTGCTCAGCCCTGGCGGGCCAGGTCCGCGGCGCCGACCAGGCCGGCCTTGTTGCCGAGCTGGGCCGCGAGGACCTGGGCGTGCGGACGCCACTGGCCGCCGATCAGCCAGCGCCGGAAGGACTTGCGGATCGGGTCGAGGACGAGGTCGCCCTCGTCCGAGACGCCGCCGCCGACGATGAACGCCGACGGGTCGAAGAGCGAGGCCAGGTCGGCGAGACCGGCGCCCGCCCAGCGGGCCAGTTCCCGGAAGGAGTCGACGGCCACCGGGTCGCCGGCGCGGGCGGCCTGGCTGACGTGCTTGCCCTCGATGCCCCCGGGGGTGCCGTCGCCGAGGCCGAGCAGGATCTCCGCGCGCTCCGGGGTGGCGTTGGCGCGCTGCCTGGCGTACCGGACGAGGGCGCGCCCGGAGGCGTACTGCTCCCAGCAGCCCTGGCTTCCGCAGCCGCACAGCAGGCCGTCCGGGACGACCCGGATGTGGCCGAATTCGGCGGCGACGCCGAAGCGTCCGCGGCGCAGCTTGTTGCCGATGATGATGCCGCCGCCGAGGCCGGTGCCGAGGGTGATGCAGATGACGTCCTCGTGGCCCTGGCCCGCGCCGAACCGGTACTCGCCCCAGGCGGCCGCGTTGGCGTCGTTCTCGACGACGACGGGCAGGCCGACCCGCTGCTCGACCTTGTCCTTGAGCGGCTCGTGCCGCCAGTCGATGTTCGGCGCGAAGAGGACGGTGGCACGCTTGTCGTCGACGTAGCCCGCGGCGCCGATGCCGACGGCCTCGATCGAGTGGCCCTTGCCGGCCTCGGAGACGGCCGCGCTGATCGCGTCGACGATGCCCTCGGGGGTCGGCGGGGTGGGCACCTTGTGCGTGTCGAGGATGTTGCCCTCCTCGTCGACCACGCCGGCCGCGATCTTCGTGCCGCCGATGTCGACGCCGATGGTGAGTCCCATGTGTCCCTCAGTTTTCGGTCGAGCCCCGCTAAGGCCCACCGTACCCGAGGGGGACGGGGCTACCGATCAGTCGAGGTCGATGTGCTGGCCGGTTCCGGGGCCTTCGTCGTCCTTGCGGTCGTCGTCGCGAGCGTCCTCACGCGGGCCGTCGGCGTCCCTGCGGGGGTCGCTCGGGTCGTCCGGGGACACCGCGTCGCCGCGGGTCCAGCGGCTCTCGTGGCCCTCGACGGCGGAGCGGTAGGCGGCGAGCAGTTCGCTCCCCGCGGCGGCGAGGTGGTCGAAGACCTGCGGGTTGCGCTCGATGACGGGCTCGACGACGGCCTTCGCCTGGCTGACGAGATGCTGCACGGTCTGTGCGGCCTGGCCGCCGAGCAGCGGGTTCCCGAGGCTGCCGGAGACCTTGTCGGCGACGGCCTCGAAGAGCTTGCGGAACTCCTCGACGGGTGAGCCGGGCGCTTCCCCGTGCTGGGCCCTGCGGCGGGCCTTCTCCGCCTCCAGGTCCTCGGCGCACGCCTTGGCCCAGGCGTCCGAATCGCTCATGGCGTACTCCTCAGTGGCTGGTACTTCGACGGTACACGCCTCCTCAGGGCGTGCGGGGCCAGAGGCCGGGGTCCGGTGCGAACCGCACCCGGAGGTCCCCTTCGACGAGTCCGGCTCCGGTGACGGCGCAGCGGCGCAGGGCGCCCGGCAGGGGCAGGCCGCGGCGGAAGCCGCCGACGGTCAGGAGCAGTTCGTCACCCCTGCGGACGAGGGACAGCTCCTCCTTGACGGCCCCGGGGAGGGCGATGTGCCAGACCAGGACACCGTCCTCCTCGCGCCGGTCCTCGACGGACCACTCCGGTACGGGGTCGGGAGCGGCGGCGGGCCGGGTGGGCGCGAGGAGCGCGAGGTCCCCGGGCCCGCGCGGGTCCCGGCCGAGGTGCGGCAGCTCGTCGACGGTGCCGCTGCCGGCGGCGGCACGGAGCTCCGCCAGGTGCCGGTGCTGCTGGGTGGTGAGGCCGGCGAGCCAGGGGTCCTCGGAGTCGGCGGGCAGCAGCCGGTTGGCGACGACGGCGTCGAGGGCGAGGCGCCGGAGGGCGAGGCCGAGCCGGGCGGTGCGCAGGGCGCGGCTCGCGGCGGGACCGGGTTCCAGGACGAGCCGGACGCTGGTGGTGGGGGCCTCGACGACGGCCTGGACGGCGGCGAGCTCGGCCTCCCAGCGCGCGGTGGTCTCGTACAGCCACTGCGCGGGCATCGGGACCCCGGCGAGCTGGGCGAGCATCGGGCGCAGGGCGCGGGCGGCCTGCCGTTCGGGGGGCAGCAGGCGGCGCAGGTAGCGGCGGAGCTGCTCGGGCAGGGCGAGGACGGCGAGGGCCTCGGGGAGCGGCGGCAGGTCGACGACGGCGAGCTCGTGGTCGCCCCGGGCGGCGTCGCGGAGGGAGCGGAGCAGGGCGAACTGGCGGCTGCCGGGGAGTTCGGTGAGTTCGGCGTCCTCGAAGGGCGCGGTGCCGAGGAGGTCGAGGGCGGCGGCGGAGCGGGCCTGGAGGGCGAGGAACTCGCGGCGGAAGTCGGCGGCCGGCTCGGGGCGCGTGACCTGGAGGCCGTCGCGGGTCAGGAGCGGGTCGGCGTCCTCGGAGACGAGGAGGACCCGGCGTCCGGCCCGTGCCTCGGCGAGGGCGGTCGCGGCGGCGACGGTGGTGCGGCCGGCGCCGCCGAGGCCGGTGACAAGGATGATCCGCATGTGCGTGAACGTTACCGCCCTCCGTTCACCCCTCCGTTCACCCGTCCGGCCGCGGCGGTCACCCCCACCAAGGCGGGGGCGTCACGCGCCCGATTCCACGCGCTTCTTCAGGCCCGCGAGCGCCCGGTCGATGATGACCTTCTCCGCCTTGCGCTTGATCATGCCGAGCATGGGGATCTTGACGTCGACGGTCAGCTGGTAGGTGACCTCGGTGCGGTCGCCGCCGAGCGGCGCGAGCCGGTACGAGCCGTCGAGGGACCGGAGCATCTGGGACTTGACCAGGGTCCAGCTGACCTCGTTGGCACCGGTCCAGGTGTACGCGAGGGTGTGGTCGTCCTTGATCGCACCGGCGTCGAGGAGCAGCCGGACCTTCTCCGCGCGGCCGGAGCCGTCGGTCTCCAGGACCTCGGCCTCCTTCACCTCGCCCGTCCACTCCGGGTAGCGGGCGAAGTCGGCGATCACGCCCATGACGTCGGCCGGTGCCGCCTCGATGGTGATGCTCGAGCTGGTGTGTTCGGCCATCGTGGTGGCTCCTCCACTGTGCGGTCCGGCGGAAGTCAAAGGGGGCACAGGCGTGCCGACCGGAAGGCTATCGCGCTGCGGCGCGGGGCCCGTCACCACTCCAGCGCGAAGGGCCTGCCCGTCGAGGCGAAGTGGCCGACGTTCACGCACTCGGTGGAGGCGACCCGCATCCGTCGGGCCAGCGGCTGGTGGACGTGGCCGAAGAGCGCGTAACGGGGCCGGATGCGCCGGATCGCGTCGAGCAGGGCCCGGCTGCCGCGCTCGAAGCGGCGGGCGACGGTGTCGTACGTCAGCTCCGGCACCTCCGGCGGGATGTGGGAGCAGAGGACGTCGACGTCGCCGAGGGCCTCGACCTTCGCCGCGTACTCCTCGTCCGAGATCTCGTACGGGGTGCGCATGGGGGTGCGCAGGCCGCCGCCGACGAAGCCGAACACGAGACCGCCGAGCTCGACCCGTTCGCCGTCGAGGACGGTGGTCCCGGGGCGGGCGAATTCGGGCCAGAACCGGGGGATGTCCACGTTGCCGTAGGTGGCGTACGTGGGGGTGGGGAAGGCGGCGAAGAGTTCGGCGTACTGGCGGCGGACCGCGGCCTCGATCGCGGTCTCGCGGTCGACGTCGAGCTCGGCCCAGAGGAGGCGCCCCAGGTCACGGGCCTCGTCGAAGCGGCGGGCGGTGCGCAGCTCCACGAGCCGGTGGGCGTTCTCGACGCCGAAGAGGTCGGGGAAGATCCCGCGGCTGTGGTCGGCGTAGTCGAGGAAGAGGACCAGGTCACCCAGGCATATGAGGGCGTCGGCGCCGTCCCCCGCCCTGGCGAGGTCGCCGGCGTTCCCGTGCACGTCACTGACCACATGGACTCGCATGGGCCCTACCTTAGGCGGTGCGACCTGCGGTTACTTCCGAGTCGGGAAACCGGTGGATTACTCTGCGCAGAGCACCGCCATAGATGTGTGACGCACCGAACATCTGACCGGGACCCCCTATCGGGAACCATGTACTGATGGGTAACGTCCGGGCAGTCCAGTCGTGCTCACCCCCACTGAGCACCCGCCAGTTCTTGGACTTCACCGGTGCATCACACAGAGCCGTGGCGCCGGCGCCCGATGAGGAGCAGCAGTCTTGCGCGAGTTCAGCCTTCCGGCCCTGTACGAGGTCCCCGCGGACGGCAATCTGACGGATCTCATCCGCCGCAACGCCTCCCAGCACCCAGACGTCGCCGTGATGGATCGCAAGGTCGGCGGGACGTGGACCGACGTGACCGCCACGGAGTTCCTCTCCGAGGTCCGTGGGGTCGCCAAGGGGCTGATCGCCGCCGGTGTCGAGCCGGGCGACCGGGTCGCGCTGCTGTCCCGCACCCGTTACGAGTGGGTGCTTCTCGACTTCGCGATCTGGAGCGCGGGCGGCGTGACCGTCCCGGTGTACGAGACGAGCTCGCCGGAGCAGATCCAGTGGATCCTCGGTGACTCGGGCGCGACCCTGGTGCTCGTCGAGAGCGCGGCGCACCAGGAGTCGGTGGAGTCGGTACGGGAGAACCTTCCCGGGCTCAGGGCCGTGTGGCAGATCGAGGACGACGCGGTCGCGCGGCTCACCGCCACCGGCGCGGACGTCTCCGACGAGCTGCTCGACGAGCGCATGTCGGCGGCGAACGCGGACGACCCGGCGACGATCGTCTACACCTCGGGCACGACGGGCCGCCCCAAGGGCTGCGTCCTGACCCACCGGGCCTTCTTCGCCGAGTGCGGCAACGTGGTGGAGCGGCTGAAGCCCCTCTTCCGCACCGGTGAGTGTTCGGTGCTGCTTTTCCTGCCCGCCGCGCACGTCTTCGGGCGGCTCGTCGAGGTCGCGTCCGTGATGGCGCCGATCCGGCTGGGTTGCGTCCCGGACATCAAGAACCTCACCGACGAGCTGGCCTCGTTCCGGCCGACGCTGATCCTGGGCGTGCCGCGGGTCTTCGAGAAGGTCTACAACTCGGCCCGGGCGAAGGCGCAGGCCGACGGCAAGGGCAAGATCTTCGACAAGGCCGCGCACACGGCCATCGCGTACAGCCGGGCCCTCGGCACCCCGCAGGGTCCGTCCTTCGGCCTCAAGCTGAAGCACAAGGTCTTCGACAAGCTGGTCTTCAGCAAGCTCCGGGCGGTGCTCGGCGGGCGCGGCGAGTACGCGATCTCGGGCGGCGCGCCGCTCGGCGAGCGGCTCGGCCACTTCTTCCGCGGCATCGGCTTCACGGTCCTGGAGGGCTACGGCCTGACGGAGTCGTGCGCGGCGACCGCGTTCAACCCCTGGGACCGGCAGAAGATCGGCACGGTCGGTCAGCCGCTGCCGGGTTCGGTGGTGCGGATCGCCGACGACGGCGAGGTGCTGCTGCACGGCGAGCACATCTTCTCGCGGTACTGGAACAACGAGACGGCGACCGCCGAAGCCCTTGCGGACGGCTGGTTCCACACCGGTGACATCGGCACCCTCGACGAGGACGGCTACCTGGCGATCACCGGCCGGAAGAAGGAGATCCTGGTGACGGCGGGCGGCAAGAACGTCGCCCCCGCGGTCATCGAGGACCGGATCCGGGCGCACGCGCTCGTCGCGGAGTGCATGGTGGTCGGCGACGGGCGTCCGTTCGTGGGCGCGCTCGTCACGATCGACGAGGAGTTCCTCGGCCGCTGGGCTTCCGAGCACGGCAAGCCGGCGGGTTCGACGGCGGCCTCCCTGCGCGAGGACGCGGAGCTGGTGGCGGAGGTCCAGCGGGCGATCGACGACGGCAACGCGGCGGTCTCCAAGGCCGAGTCGGTCCGCAAGTTCCGTATCCTGCCCGCCCAGTTCACGGAGGAGGCGGGTCACATCACGCCGTCCCTGAAGCTGAAGCGGAACGTGGTGGCGAAGGACTTCGCGGACGAGATCGAGGCGATCTACAGCGCCTGAGCCCGAAGGGCGCGCGTACGGCCGGAGGCCCGGAGCGATGTCGCTCCGGGCCTCCGGCCGTTCCGTCCGTACGTGGTGGCGCAGCGGTGCTACAGCAGCTCCTTGAGCCGCTCCGCGAGCAGGTCCCAGCGCCATTTCTCCTCGACCCAGGCGCGGCCCCGCTCGCCCATGCGGGCGCGCAGCTCGGGGTCGAGGAGGAGCGTGGCGACGCGGTCGGCGGTGTCCTCGGAGGACTCGCCCCGGACGACCCAGCCGGTCTCGCCGTCGAGGACGGCGTCGGGGGCTCCGCCGGAGTCGCCCGCGACGACCGGGAGGCCGGTGGCGGAGGCCTCCAGGTAGACGATGCCGAGGCCCTCGACGTCGAGGCCGCCGCGCCGGGTGCGGCAGGGCATGGCGAAGACGTCGCCGGCCCCGTAGTGGGCGGGCAGTTCGGACCAGGGGACGGCGCCGGTGAACCGTACGGATCCGGCCACTCCGGTCTCGGCGGCGAGGCGGTGCAAATCCTTCTCGTACGGGCCGCCGCCGACGATCAGGAGGACCGCGTCCGGGACCCGGCGGAGGATCCGCGGCATCGCCCGGATCAGGGTGTCCTGGCCCTTGCGCGGGACCAGCCGGGAGACGCAGACCACGACCGGACGGTCGCTGAGCCCGAGGCGGGCGCGGACCTCGGCGCCGCCCGAGCCGGGGTGGAAGGTCTTCTCGTCGACGCCGGGCGGAAGCTGCGTCATCCGGTCGGCGGCGGCCGGAGTGAGGGCCGCCGCGATCCGGGAGCGGGTGTACTCGCCGAGGTAGGTGATCGTGTCCGTACCCTCACCGATCCGCCGCAACAGCTGTCGGGAGGCGGGCAGTTGGGCCCAGCCCGCCTCGTGGCCGTGGGTGGTGGCGACGAGCCGCCGGGCGCCCGCGCGGCGCAGCGCGGGGGCCATCAGGCCGAGCGGGGCGGCGGCGCCGAACCACACGGACTCGCAGCCGTGCTCGCGGAGGAGCGCGGTGGCCCGGGCGGTGACCCGAGGGGTCGGCAACAGCATGGTGGTGCGATCCCGAACAACCGTGAAAGGCTGTTCGACGTCAAACAGAGCAGTCGCCTCGTTCCCTTCGCGGCCGCGCTTCCAGGTGGAGGCGTAGACCACGATCCGGTCGGGATCCAGGCGGAGCGCCATGTTGTGCAGGAAGGCCTGGATTCCGCCGGGACGCGGCGGGAAGTCGTTGGTTACGATCAGGGTCTTGTGCATCGTGGCCGACAGTACCGCGCACGACGCACCCACCGCCCAGCACCACCACTCCCCGCGTGAGCGGGCCGACAGGACAAGGACGAGCCAGTGATGACGGGCGCAGTGGGAAAGTGGTCACGGTCACTCGCGGATCTGCGGCTTCCGCTCGGACTCTGGGCGCTGACCCGGGTCATCCTGATGCTGGTCGTCTTCAAGGTCGTGGTGATCCCGGGGCCGGACATCACGTTCGACATCGAGGACATCTACCAGGGCTGGTACGAGGTCCTGCGGACCGGCACGTATCCGCTGGACGACGTGACCTGGCAGTACCCGCCGGCCGCCGCGTTCGCGATCCTCGCGCCGGGGCTGCTGCCGTTCCTCGGCTACTCGGCCGCCTTCTTCGTCCTCGCCCTCCTCTGTGACGCGCTCGTCCTCGGGCTGCTCCTGCACACGGGCCGCCGGGCCGGCCGCTCCCCGCGTGGGGCCTGGATCTGGATCGCGGGCGTCGCTCTCTTCGGCCCGACCACGTACGCCCGGTACGACATCATGGTGACCGCCGTCGCGGTGGCGGCGCTGCTCGCGGCGGGCCGGAGTCCGCGTGTCCTCGGAGCCCTCGCCGGGTTCGGCGCGGTCCTGAAGGTGTGGCCGGTGCTGCTGCTCGCGGGCACCCCCAAGGGGCGGGCGACCCTCCGCTCCTGGCCGGCGGCGGTGGGCGCGGCGGCGGCCGTGCTGCTGTTCTGCATGCTGTGGATGCCGGGGTCGCTGGCCTTCCTCTCCTTCCAGCGGGACCGGGGGACGGAGGTCGAGTCGCTGGGCGCGATGGTCTTCCACGTGGCCCGGCACTTCGGCTGGGACGGCGAGGCGCGGATGAACTACGGCTCGATCGAGTTCCTCGGCCCCTACGTCTCCACGGTGTCGACGGCCGCCCTGGGGCTCACCTTCCTCGCCTTCGGCTGGCTGCTGCTCTGGCGGTTCAAGGCGCGCCGCTTCACCTCGTCGACGGTGGCGGACGCGGCCTTCGTGGCGGTGCTGCTGTTCACGACGACGAGCCGGGTGCTCTCCCCGCAGTACATGCTGTGGCTGGTCGGTCTCGCGGCGGTGTGCCTGGCGTACCGGTCGAGCCGGATGGAACGGCCGGTGCACCTGATCGTGTGGGCGACGGCGATCACGCAGTTCGAGTTCCCGGTCTGGTTCTCGCACGTGACGCGGAGCGATCCGCTGGGCATGGGGGTGCTGTTCACCCGGAACGGCCTCCTCATCGCCGCCACCCTCCTCGCCTGCCGGATCCTGTGGCGGCAGACGGTGACGGAGCCGCGTCTCGCCGAGGCCGGAGCCGTGCTCGTGCCCGCGCAGGCGGTTTGGCCGGAGCGCGAGAAGGCCCTGTCCGGCTCACGCTGAGCCCCGCCGGGTCGACAGAGCCCCCGGCGGGCGGGCAGCCGGGCGTACGCGTCCTAGCCGAGCCGCTCCCCCAGGTAGGCCCGCCAGTCGGTGGTGAAATCCTCCGGGGTGGTGCCGAGGACCTCCTGGAGCGCCTTCTCCACCGCGCCCTCGCGGCCCGGGTGGGCGCCCACCGCCCGGTAGAAGGCCGCCAGCTTCTCCTCGCCCCAGCGGTCCGCGATCAGCTCGCAGGCCAGCCAGCCGCCCTCGTAGGCCCGCGCCAGGGCCTCCGCGTCGCCGTCGAAGCCGAACTCGGCGTCCTCCGGGAGCCCTGCGGGCAGCTCGCCCGCGCGGACCGCGCGGCGCAGTTCGGGCGCGGCCTGGGCGGCGGTGCGGCCGGTGCCCCGGTAGGCGACCCAGTCGGCGAAGCCCTCCGAGAGCCAGACCGGGGTGGCCCTCGTGGTCTGGACCCGGGTCGCGACATGGGTGGCCTCGTGGGTGAGGACCAGCTGCCGGCCGAACGCGCCGAGCACCGCGTACGCCTCCGGGTTCACGATCACCCGGTCGGCGGGCGCCGAGGGGCCGCCGCCCACCTCGCCGGTCGTGACGGCGGCGATGCCCCGGTAGGAGGCGGCCGGCCCGCCGAGGAGCCGTCCCATCGCCTCGACCGACGCGGGTACGAGGACCACGATCCGGCCCGCCCAGGTCCCGTCCCAGGCGTCCCCGACCGCGGGCACCGCCCGGTCCGCGGCCGTCGCGATCTCCCGCAGCCGCTCCTTGCTCTGCCCCACGCCGAGGACGAGGCTGCGCCGGCCGGTCACCGCCTCGACCTCGCCCTGCTGCCACAGCTGCTGCGGGGCGCCCTCGGCGGCGCGGTCGGCGGTGACGTACCAGCGGCCGTCCCGCTCGGCGAGTTCCAGGATCCGCTCGGTGGTGGTGGGTCCCGAGTCGTAGCCCTTGATCCGGAATCCCAGCTCGGCCTTGACGGTGACCCGGCCCTCGCCGGTCCTGTCGACATCGGTGACCCGGTAGCCGAGGCCGCCCAGCGGGACCTTCGCGAGCCGGTCGAACTCGGTGCGACCGACCGGTGCGAGCGCGGGGTCGAGGGCCGCGAGGTAGCCGGCCTCGTCGCGGTCGAGCAGTGCCCGCGCGTGCCGGTCGAGCAGGCTCTGGATCTCCCGGGGCGCCGGGTCGGCCGGCTCGGGGGCCGTACAGCCGCCGAGGGCCAGCAGGGCGGCCAGCAGAAAGGCGGCCGCGCCGCGCGCCGCTCCACCTCCCTGACCTGCCACGCCCCCGATCGTACGGGGCGCCCGCGGGGCGTGGCCTGGGGAACGGGGCTCAGACCCGGGTCACCGTCACGTGCGACATCATGTTCACCGGGTCGTAGCGGACCCGCGCGCCCGGGTAGGGGGCGTGGATGACCTGTCCGTCGCCCGCGTAGATCCCGACGTGGCTCGCGTCGCCGCGGTACGTGACGAGGTCCCCGGGCTGCGCCTGTGAGAGCGGCACCTGCCGCCCCGCGTACCGCTGCGCCGAGGAGGTGCGCGGAAGGCTGATCCCGGCCTGCCGGTACGACCAGACCATCAGGCCCGAGCAGTCGAAGGCGGAGGGCCCGGTCGCGCCCCACACGTACGGCTTGCCGATCGCGCTGCGGGCGGCCATCACCGCGGCGGAGGCGCGCGAGGAGGCCGGGCCGGGGGCGGCCATGGGCGGCAGCTCCTCGGTGGAGCCCCCGGCCGGCCCCCCGGCGGGCCCCTCGGCGCGCCCGCCGGTGCGGGAGGCGCGGTCGAAGTCGGCGCGCTCCTCGGCGGTCAGGCTCGCGAGCACCCGGCGGGCCTCGGCGAGCTTGCGCTCGACCGTGCGCTTGTGGCGGGCGACCTCGGCCCTGCTGCGCTCGAGCTCGGTCAGGGCCGTGCGGGCCTCGGAGCGCTTCTGGTCCAGCCGGCGCTGCTCCCGCCGGAGTTCGCCGAGGGCGGCGCTCTGGCGTGCGGTGGCCCGGTCGAGGGCGGTGGCCCGGTCGAGGTAGCTGTCGGGGTCGGAGGAGAGCAGCAGGGCGAGGGCGGGGTCGATGCCGCCGGAGCGGTACTGGGCTCCGGCGATCGAACCGAGGGCGCCCCGCATGCGGTTGATGCGCTCCTGGCCGCGGGCCAGGGCGTCCTGGGCCCGGGAGACCGTACGGCGCAGCGCGTCCGCCTTCTCGTCCGCCCGGTTGTAGCCCTCGGTGGCCTTCTCGGCCTCCTCGTAGAGGCGGTCGACCGTGGCGCGGGTGGCCTCGACTCCGGCCCCGGGGTCGGCGCTCGCGGGGACGGCCCCGAGGGACGCCGCCACGGTGGCCGCGGCGGCGGTGAGGACGGTGACCCCGGCGGGTCGGCGGTGGGACGCCACGAATAGCGCTCCGTTCGGCTCGACGCAGACTGGCGCGGCAGACAGTAGCCGCTGATCACTCCGCGTCCAACGAAGCCGATGGACACGGAAAGTGACGCCCCGCCGGAGAACACAGGTCACCGGCGGGGCGTCAGGTCAGTACGCGTCGCGGCGAACCACCCGTTCGGGCGGCATACCGCAGCGGGTCGCGGGGCGTCAGCCGCCGACGCGGACCCCGAACTGGAAGGAGCCCAGGGTGTTCATGGACTCGTAACGGACGTAGGCGCCCGTGTAGGGGGCGTGCAGGACCGTGTTGTTGCCCGCGTACAGGCCCACGTGCGACAGACCGTTGAAGAAGACCAGGTCGCCCGGCTTGAGCTGGCTGCGGCCGATCTTCACGCCGTCGTTCTGCTGGGTGTAGGTGGTGCGGGTGAGCTGGACGTTGGCCTGGCCGTAGGCCCACTGGGTCAGACCGGAGCAGTCGTACGAGCTGGGGCCCTCCTGGCCGGAGGCGTACGGCTTGCCGATCTGAGTGGCGGCGGCGGCGAGCGCCGCGGCGCCGTAGCCGTTCGCGGGGACCTCGTTGCCGAGGTCGACCCGCTCGCCGGCGGCGCGGCTGGCCCGCTGCTCCTTCTCCTCCATCTCGGCCTTCTCGGCCGCGGTGAGGGTGTTGAGGAGCTGCCGGGCCTCGGCCAGCTTGCCCTGGAACTTCTTCTTCTTCTCGCCGAGGGTCTTGCGGACGTCCTCGAGGTCGGCCAGCTTGCTGGTGGCCTCGGCCCGCTGCTGGGCGAGCGTCCGCTGCTTGGCCTGGATCGAGGTGAGCACGTCGGCCTGCTGGGCGCTCAACTGGTCGATCGCGGACGCCCTGTCGAGGTAGGTGTCCGGGTCGGCGGAGAGGAAGAGCTGGAGCGCCGGGTCGATGCCGCCGGAGCGGTACTGGGCGGTGGCGACCGAACCGATCTTGTCGCGGAGGGTGTTGAGCTCCTCCTGACCGCGGGCCACCTGGTCCTGGAGCTGGCCGACCTCCTTCTGCAGCTTGCCCTTGCGCTCGTCGGCGAGGTTGTACTGCTCCGTGGCCTCCTCGGCCTCGTGGTGCAGCTTGTCGACCTTCGACTTGACCTCGTCGATCTTGGGCTTGGCAGGGGCGGCCTGGGCGCCGGACTGGGCGGAGAGGGCGACGGCGGCTGCCGCGGCAGCGGTGAGCACGGTCACGCGGGCACGGCTCGGCTGCTTGGGTCGACGGTGGGACGCCACGAAGGCGAGCTCCTTCTTCCTCGAGCCGCCCAACCGGTCAGGGGCAGGCGGTTCCTCCGCCGTCACCCCGGATGGGCGATCAACCGCGCGAAGGTTCGAAGGCCGACCTTAGTGACCAAGCTGTGATCAGTTCAAATCCCACTGGCAAAAATATCGCTCAGGCGCCACTTTGTTTACGGACATCGCACGGCCAGTGATGACCAGTTGACGGACCGCCATCCAGAATTCGGGCATAAGGCCCAGGAGTTGCGATGCCTCACGAGAGCCGCGAAAGCCGCTTCAGCAGCAAGGCGGACGACACCGGGCGCGCACCCGCCTTCGCCACCCCGTCGGCCACCTCGCGGTCCGTGGAGACCACCACGACCGGCCGGCCCGGCGGCTCCGCCCGTACCAGCTGGCGGATCAACTCGTCCGCCGTCACACCGGGCTTGGAGAACAGCACCCGCACCCCGCGCGGCGGCGCGAGCAGCACCGGGGCCGCCAGCTCCGCCCCGTCGAAGACACAGGTGACCTCGGCGCCCGAGCGGGCCGCGAGGGCCGAGAGGCTGCCGAGCAGCCGCAGCCGCTGCTTCTCCAGCGGCATCGTCGGATAACCCGTCTTGGTGACGTTGTAGCCGTCCACGACCAGATGGGCCTGCGGCAGCGCGAGGAGCTGGTCGAGCAGTGCCGGATCGGTCTCCGAGAGCGCCCGCGCCGCGATGTCCTTCGGGGACATCCGCCCCGGCTCCACCGCGTCCACCGTGTCCGCCGGATGCGTCGAGACGGGTGGCAGCGCCAGTTCGCGACGGAGCCCCTGGGCCGCGTCGAGGACGGTGTCGAGCAGCAGCCGCAGCCGCATGTCCTCCACCGAGCGCCCCTCACGGGCGGACCGCCGGCTCGCCTCGAGGGCCGCCTCGACCTCGCCGAGCCTGGCCTTGAGCCGCCGGCTCTCGCTCTCGACCGAGGACACCCGGGCCGCCGACTCCGCCCGCGCGGTCTCCATCTCACCCTGGAGGCGGCGCAGCGCGGCCTCGCCGCGCTTCACGTCGCTCTGGGCGCTGCGGAGCTTGCGGTGAAGCGATTCCGCTTCCTTCCTGGCCGCCTCCAGGTCGCGCCGCAGCTGCTCGGTCTCGTCCCGGGAGCGGTCCCGGGACGCGGCGAGCTCCTCGCGCAGCCGCTCCAGCTCGCGCCGGCCGGCCTCGTCGGCCCGCTCGGCGTCGGCCCGCAGGGCCTCCTCACCCGCGGCGGCCACCAGCTTGACCCAGCCGGACGGGCGCAGCACATAGGCGGCCGCCGCCACGTCGACGGGATCGGCGGCGGCGGGCGGGGTGCCGCTCTCGACGGCTCCGGCCAGTTCGGGCTGGCCCTGCTTGAACCGTTCGCCGATCCGCTGCCGGAACAGCGGGTCGCTCTCCAGGGCCGCCGCCATCGCGTTGCCGGCGAACTTGGCCCGCCGGCTCGCGGTGAACCGGGCGTACTGCCGCAGGGGTGCGGGCAGCTCCGCGACGGTCAGCCCGCCGAAGGCGTCCGCGACCAGCGCGACGACCCGCCGCCGCACGCCTTCCGGCAGTGGGTGGTCGAGCGTCTCGGCAGCGTCACCTGCCGCGCCGGCCGGCTCTCCACCGTGCGCGGGCTGCTCCACGATCCGTCACCCCTATGTCGTCCGCGCCGTCCCTCAGGAGGCGGCGCCCGGCCTGTCCACCAGTTCGATCTGGTCCACCGCGTTGCACCAGCGGCAGCGGACCGACTCGATGGTCTCACTGACCACCTGCCGCTCCTCGACCGTCGGTTCTCCCGCGAGGTCCAGATGGACGTACTCCACGACCTTGGAGGAGCGGGTCACGTCGAAGCGGGTCAGATTGCCGCAGAGCGTGCAGCGCCAGCGGGTCTCGGCGGTCGGCAGGGGAACCGTCGTCATCGTGCCGTCCTTCTTCCTGTTGCGGGGTACCAGGTGCGGGAGCCGCGGTGCGCCGTCGAACTGCGGTCGTACTGCCCGTAACCCTACGGCCTCGCGGGTGGGCGGGGGCACGGCGAGGCACTCTGTCCAGTTCGGCCCCGGTACGCCATGATCTGTCCATGATCGATCGGCGAGGCGCGGTCCGCGCTGTCCACGCTGTCCGGGGGGCCTGGCGCGGCATCCGCAGCGGACCCACGGTGACGTACGGACTGATCGCCGCGTGCGTCCTCCTCTTCGCGATCAGTCCGGTCTCCGGGCTCAACCCGGCGCACGGCACGGGCGACCAGCTCCTCGCGGCGCAGGGCGTGTACTTCCGCCGCTGGGGCGTCGTCCCCGCCGAGCTGATGAGCGGCGAGCCGCGCGCCCTCCTCACCCCGCTGACCGCGCTCTTCGTCCACGGCAGCTGGCTCCACCTCCTGGGGAACATGCTCTTCCTGTACGTCTTCGGGGCGATGGCCGAGGAGCGCATGGGACCGGTCGGGTTCGCTCTCTTCTACCTGGGCACCGGCTACCTCGCGCTCCTCGGGTACGCGGCGGCGCACGCGACCAGCGAGCAGACGCTCGTCGGGGCGTCCGGCGCGATCTCCGGGGTGCTCGGGGCCTTCCTCTTCCTCTTCCCGCGCTCCCGGGTCACCAGCCTCTTCCCCTTCCTCTTCTTCCTGCCGCTGCGCTTCCCCGCCTGGATCGTGCTGATCTTCTGGTTCGTGCTGCAGTGGCTGGCCGCGCGGGCGGCGGGTGCCGGTCCCGGCGTCGCCTATCTGGCCCATGTGGTGGGCTTCTCCGTCGGCTTCCTCTACGCCTGGGGGCGCTACCGGGGTGGGGATAGAGTGAAAGCCCAAACCGCGGCGACCGAGGGAGAAAGCCAGCCGTGATCACCGCGATCGTGCTCATCAAGACCAGCGTGGACCGCATTCCCGAGATCGCCGAGTCGATCGCCGCCCTCGACAGCGTCAGCGAGGTCTTCTCGGTGACCGGTACGTACGACCTGATCGCCATGGTCCGGGTGCCGCGCCACGACGACCTGGCGGACGTGATCCCCGGCAGCATCAGCAAGATCCCGGGCGTCGAGGCCACGGACACCCACGTCGCCTTCCGCACGTACTCCCAGCACGATCTGGAGGCGGCCTTCGCCATCGGCCTGGAGTCCTGAGGCCGCGCACGCGTCAAGGTGAAGGGGGCCTCCCGACCGGGAGGCCCCCTTCACCCGTACGAGTGAGTGATCAGCCGCGGTCGGGGACGCAGCGGCCGTCCTCGGTGCGGTAGTTCCACCGCGCGCCGTCCCGGACGAGTTCCTTCACTGCGCCGACGAACCGCTCCACGTGCTCGTCGGGCGTACCGGCGCCGAAGCTGACCCGGATGGCGTTGAGGGACCTCTCGCCGGGGGCCGCCTCGGGCGCGCCGCACTCGCCCTGGGTCCCCGGGTCGGTGCCGAGCAGGGTGCGGACCAGCGGGTGGGCGCAGAAGAGGCCGTCACGGACGCCGATGCCGTACTCGGCGGAGAGCGCGGCGGCGAAGTGGGAGCTGTTCCAGCCCTCGACGACGAAGGAGATGACGCCGACCCGGGGGGCGTCGTCGCCGAACAGCGAGAGCACCTTCACCTCGGGCACCTCGGCGAGGCCCTCGCGGACCGTGGCGATCAGGTGCCGCTCCCGCTCGACGAGGGTGTCGAAGCCGGCCTCGGTGAGCGCCTTGCAGGCGGAGGCGATGGAGTACACGCCGATGACGTTCGGGGAACCGGCCTCGTGCCGGGCCGCGGTGGTGTGCCACTCCACGTCCACACCGCCGTCGGCGCGACGCGCCACCGTGCGGGAGGCGCCGCCGCCCGCGAGGTAGGGCTCGGCGTCCTGGAGCCAGTCGGCGCGGCCCGCGAGGACGCCCGAGCCGAAGGGCGCGTACAGCTTGTGCCCGGAGAAGGCGATCCAGTCCACGTCGAGGTCCTGGACGGAGACCGGGTGGTGGGGCGCGAGCTGGGCGGCGTCGAGGACGATCCGGGCGCCGTGCGCGTGCGCGGCGGCGGCGAGCTCCTTCACCGGCCAGATCTCACCGGTGACGTTGGAGGCACCGGTGACGCAGACGAGGGCGGGGCCGTAAGGGTCGCGGTCGGCGAGGGCCCGCTCCAGGGTGGCGACGGCCTGCTCCGGCGTGCGGGGGGCGTCCAGGTAGCTGACCCGGGCGTTCTGCCACGGCAGCAGCGAGGCGTGGTGCTCGGTCTCGAAGACGAAGACCTCGCAACCGGCGGGGAGGGTCCGGGCGAGCAGGTTGAGCGAGTCGGTGGTGGAGCGGGTGAAGACGACCTGATCGCCGGGGCGGCAGTCGAGGAACTCGGCCACGGTGGCGCGGCTGTTCTCGAAGAGGTCGGTGGAGAGCTGGGAGAGGTAGCCGGCGCCGCGGTGGACGCTGCCGTAGTAGGGGGCGTACGCGGCGACGTCGTCCCAGACCCGCTGGAGGGCCGGGGCGCTGGCCGCGTAGTCGAGCGCCGCGTAGGTCACCTCGCCGCCGGTGACGAGCGGGACGGTGACGTCCCGGCCGAGGACGGGCAGCGGGGCGGCGCAGCAGGGATCGGCGGACTCGGCGGTCGCGGTGGTCGCGGTGGTCGCGGTCTCGACGGGCGCGGTGGCGACGGCGGCGGTCTCGACGGTGGCAGCGTTCGGGCGTGCGGACATGGCGGTATCTCCCGGCGGGCGGTGCGGAATGGCTTCGGTGATCCCGTACGCGGCCGGACACGGCGGGGTACGGGTGATGCCTCGGAGACGAAAGGGGGCGCACGCGGGTGTGCGGGTACGCGGAAGTGACCCTGTTCCGAGGGTGAAGAAGGGGCGGACTCGCCCTATCGCATTCGCTTGCTCACGGAAAACGCTCCTCGACAGACCAGGACCCCTGGTGTTCGAGGGGTCCGCGCTTGCCGTAGACCTCGCTGCCTACGGCCTGGTCATCACCCGGGGCACCCCGCCACGGACGGAGGGTTGCCGGACAGCAAGCCGGGGCCAAAACGCTGTCACTCGTGACCTGTAGAGCATCCTGCCACATGATCGCCGAAGCGCAAGACCCCGGTCCGCATGCTGGACCGGGGTCGTACGGCGAGGCACGTCCTACGCGTTGCTGACGGCGATCCAGCGCTCCAGGGCCCGGCGGGCCTCACCCGAGTCGATCGCCTCCGCGGCCTTCTCGATGCCGGCGCGGATCTGCTCCACGAGGC
This sequence comes from Streptomyces sp. NPDC058664, assembly GCF_042716635.1. NCBI lineage: Bacteria > Bacillati > Actinomycetota > Actinomycetes > Kitasatosporales > Streptomycetaceae > Streptomyces > Streptomyces sp. NPDC058664. The sequence goes on from NZ_JBHXRW010000002.1 coordinate 226,576, forward strand.
CGCCCTCCCCCGGCGCGAGCGCGGCCAGCGCCGCCGCCGAGTTGAGCAGCACCGCGTCCCGCACCGGACCGGTCTCCCCGGCGAGCAGCCGGCGGGCCACGTCCGCGTTGTACGAGGCGTCGGCGCCGCGCAGCGCCTCCACCGGCACGAGGTCGATGCCGACGTCCCGGGGGTCGAAGGCCTCCTCACGGACCGAGCCGTCACGGACCACCCAGACCCGCGAGGTGGCGGTGGTGGTCAGCTCGTCGAGCCCGTCGTCGCCGCGGAAGACGAGCGCGGAGGAACCCCGCTCGGCGAGCACCCCGGCCATGATCGGGGCCATCCGGGCGTCGGCGACGCCGGTGGCCTGGGCCCGGACCCGGGCCGGGTTGGTGAGCGGACCGAGGAAGTTGAAGGTGGTCCGGATGCCGAGCTCCTTGCGGGCGGCGGCGACGTGACGCAGCGCCGGGTGGAACTTCACCGCGAAGCAGAAGGTGATCCCGGCCTCCTCCGCGACCTCGGCGACCCGCCGCGGGGTCAGCTCCAGGTTGACGCCGAGCTTCTCCAGGACGTCGGAGGCCCCGGAGGCGGAGGAGGCGGCCCGGTTGCCGTGCTTGACGACCTTGGCGCCGGTGCCGGCCACGACGATCGCCGACATGGTGGAGATGTTGACGGTCTTGGCACCGTCGCCGCCGGTGCCGACGATGTCGACGGACGGGCCGGGCACCTCGATCGTGTTGGCGTGCTCGTACATGGTGCGGACGAGCCCGGAGATCTCCTCGACGGTCTCGCCCTTGGCGCGCAGGGCGACCGCGAAGCCGGCGATCTGGGCGTCGGTGGCCTCGCCGCGCAGGATCCGGTCCATCGCCCAGGCGGTGTCCTCGGCGCTCTGGTCGCGGCCGGTCAGCAGGCCTTCCAGGACGACGGGCCAGGAGCGGCCCGCCGACGTAGGTCCTCCAGCGGGGGTCACAGCGCTCATGGCAGCTCCTGGATCGTCACGTGACGGATACGGGCCCACCCTATCGACCCCCGGGGACGGCGAAGAGCCCCGTCCATCGAATGGACGGGGCTCTCGCCGTGGCGACTTCAGGAAGTCAGGAGTTCAGGTGGATCAGTGGTGGCCGTGGCCGCTCTGGATCTCCTTGTACTCCTCGACCGTGGGCTTGGCGACCTGGTTGTCGGCGCCGTAGTAGCCCTTGTTGAGCTTGACCCGGAGCTTCTCCAGGGGCCCGATCTTCCGCTCCACGCCGTTCTCGTCGACGGCCGGCGGAAGCTCCGCGGCCGCGTACTGCTCGTGCGCCGTGAGGCGGTGCATCTCGCCCTGGCTGAGCGGCTCGTGGATCTCGACGAACTCACCGTGCGGCAGGCGCTTGATGATGCCGGACTCGCGGCCGTGCAGCACCTTGTCCTTGTCGCGGCGCTGGAGGCCGAGGCAGATCCGCTTGGTGACGATGAACGCGATGACCGGGCCGACGAAGAAGGCGATCCGCACGAACCAGGTGATGGCGTTGATCGACAGGTGGAAGTGGGTCGCGAAGATGTCGTTTCCACCACCCACGAGCATGATCATGTACGCGGTGATCCAGGCGACACCGAAGGCGGTGCGCGTCGGAGCGTTGCGCGGGCGCTGCGCGATGTGGTGCTCGCGCTTGTCGCCGGTGATCCAGGACTCGATGAACGGGTAGACCGCGATCGCCGCGAGGACCGCCGGGAAGATGGCCAGCGGGATCATCACGCCGAGGACCAGCGTGTGGCCCCACAGGTTGATCTCCCAGCCGGGCATGACACGGATCAGACCCTCGGCGAAGCCCATGTACCAGTCGGGCTGGGCGCCGGTGGACACCTGGTCCGGACGGTACGGACCGAGCGCCCAGATCGGGTTGATCGAGGCGATCGCCGAGATGACCGCGATGACACCGAAGACCAGGAAGAAGAAGCCTCCGGCCTTGGCCATGTAGACCGGCAGCAGCGGCATGCCCACGACGTTGTTGTTCGTGCGGCCGGGGCCGGCGAACTGCGTGTGCTTGTGGAAGAACACCAGGATGAGGTGGGCCACCACGAGGCCGAGCATGATGCCAGGCAGCAGCAGCACGTGGGCCGAGTAGAACCGGGCCACGAAGTCGCCGCCGGGGAACTCGCCGCCGAACAGGAACATCGACAGGTACGTGCCGACGACCGGCACGGACAGGATGGCGCCCTGCATGAAGCGGACACCGGTGCCGGAGAGCAGGTCGTCCGGGAGCGAGTAACCGGTGAAACCGGTGAACATGCCCAGGAAGAACAGCAGGAAGCCGAACAGCCAGTTGATCTCACGCGGCTTGCGGAACGCGCCCGTGAAGAACACGCGCATCATGTGCACGAACATGCCGGCGATGAAGATCAGCGCCGCCCAGTGGTGGATCTGCCGGATGAGCAGACCACCGCGCACCTCGAACGAGATGTGCATGGTCGAGTTGAACGCCTCGGACATCAGCTGTCCCTGGAGCGGGACGTACGGTCCGGCGTACTCCACCTCGTTCATCGACGGGTGGAAGAACATCGTCAGATAGACGCCCGTCAGGATGATGATGAGGAAGCTGTAGAGGCAGATCTCGCCCAGCATGAAGGACCAGTGGTCCGGGAAGATCTTCCGCATGTTGGCCTTGGCCAGCGAGTAGATCCCCAGGCGGCCGTCGGCCCAGTCGGCGACCCGCTCACCGGCGGGCGCCTTCTTCGATGTGTCGGTCACGGTGCTCATCCGCGCTCCCAGAAGGCAGGGCCGACGGGCTCGTCGAAGTCGCCGAGCGCCTCCAGGAAGCCCTCGTCGTTCACGCCGATCCGCAGCTGCGGGAGGGCGTGACCGGCCGGGCCGAAGATGACGCGGGCGCCGTCGGAGAGGTCGAAGGTGGACTGGTGGCACGGGCAGAGGACGTGGTGCGTCTGCTGCTCGTACAGGGAGATCGGGCAGCCCACGTGGGTGCAGATCTTCGAGAAGGCGACGATGCCCTCGTGCGACCACTCGAGCTCGCGCTTGTCCTTGATGTCCTCCGGCTGGATCCGGACGATCATCAGGGCGGCCTTGGCGATCTCGACCTGGAAGTGGTGGTCGTGCTCCGAGAGGCCCTCGGGCATCGCGAAGGTCAGCGAACCGACGGCGACGTCCTCGGGGCGCAGCGGCTCGTGCGTGTTCATGTTGATGAGCTGAAGCCCCTTGGCCCACATGGTGGTCCGGAGCTTCTTCTCGGGCAGCGGGCCCATGTCACGCAGCAGCACGATGCCGGAGAGCGGTACGAGCGACAGCGCGCCGAACATCGTGTTGCGGATGAGCTTGCGGCGGCCCATGCCCGACTCGGCGGCACCGGCCGCGAAGTCCGACATGACCTTCGCCTTGGTCTCGGCGTCGGCCTGGATCGGGTGCCGCTCGTCCGCGATCTCCACGTCGGACATCAGGGTGCGGGCCCAGTGGACCGCGCCCGCGCCGATGAAGAAGAGGGCGAGGCCGAGGGTCCAGCCGAGCGCGAAGTTGAGCGCGGACACCCGGCCGAAGGGCCAGATGTACACGATCTTGTCGACCGGGAAGATCACGTACGAGGCGATGAAGCCGACGGTGGCCAGCATCGACAGCGTGAACATGAAGGCGACCGCGCGCTCGGACCGACGGGCGGCTCGCTCGTCGATGTCCTGGATGCGGGGCTTGTGGGGCGGGAGGCCCGGGTCGGCGAACGGGTCGTCGGCGACCTTCACCGCGCCGTGCGCGGTGTCCTGCCCTGCCGGCAGGGTCTCTTCTGGAATCTCTTGGCTACTCATGACTTCTTGGCCTTAGCGGTGTGGGCCGCGACCCAGACGGCAACTGCGATCAGCGAGCCGAGACCGAAGATCCAGCCGAACAGACCCTCGCTGACAGGGCCGAGGCCACCGAGCGAGAGACCACCCGGGTTGTCGGCCTTCTCGCCGTTGACGGCCTGGACGTACGCGATGATGTCCTTCTTCTCCTTCTCCGGCATGGTCGTGTCCGGGAAGGAGGGCATGTTCTGCGGGCCGGTCTGCATGGCCTCGTAGAGGTGCTTCGGGCTCACGCCTTCGAGGCTCGGGGCGTACTTGCCGTAGGTCAGCGCGCCACCCTCACCGGTGAAGTTGTGGCACTGGGCACAGTTGGAGCGGAACAGCTCGCCGCCCTTGGCGGCGTCGGCGCCCGCGGGGTCGTACTGCTCCTCGGTCGGCGTGATCGGGCCGGAACCGAGAGAGGCGACGTACGCCGCGAGCTGATCGATCTCAGCCTGCGAGTAGATGACCTTCTTCTTCGGGACCTGGGCGCCCGGCTGCTGGGCCGGCATACGGCCCGTGCCGACCTGGAAGTCGACCGAGGCCGAACCGACGCCCACGAGGGAGGGGCCGTCAGTGGTGCCCTGACCGCCGGTTCCGTGGCAGCTGGCGCAGCCGACGGAGTAGAGCTTCTTCCCCTCCTCGATGGCGAGGGACTGGGCGGTCTCGTCGGCCTTCGCCGTGCTCGCGGGTGCGAACGCGGCGTACAGCCCCCCCGTGGCCGCCAGCGCGAGAAGTAGGACGACGACCGCCGCCAGCGGATGGCGTCGTCGTGCGGAGAGCTTTTTCACGGATTACCCCGGTGTCAGGATCTTCTGCGTCGATGCTTGCTGGATGTCTCGGTCCGCCGTGACGGCGGAACCGATTACTTGATCATGTAGATCGTGGCGAAGAGGCCGATCCAGACGACATCGACGAAGTGCCAGTAGTAGGACACGACGATGGCGGCGGTTGCCTGCTCGTGAGTGAACCTCTTGGCGGCGTACGTCCGGCCGAGGACCAGCAGGAAGGCGATGAGTCCGCCTGTCACGTGCAGGCCGTGGAAGCCGGTGGTCAGGTAGAACACGGAGCCGTACGGGTCCGACGAGAGCGAGAGGCCCTCGTGCTTCACCAGCTCGGTGTACTCGAAGACCTGGCCGCCGATGAAGATCGCACCCATCACGAACGTGATGATGAACCACGACCTGAGCTTCTTCACGTCGCCCCGCTCGGCGGCGAAGACGCCGAGCTGACAGGTGAGGGAGGAGAGCACCAGGATCGTGGTGTTGGTAGCCGAGAACGGGAAGTTCAAGGCCGAGGCCTTTTCCGCCCAGAAGTCGGCACCCGTCACCGATCGCAGGGTGAAGTACATCGCGAAGAGGGCCGCGAAGAACATCAGCTCGGAGCTCAACCAGATGATGGTTCCGACGCTGGTGAGGTTCGGTCGATTGACCGACGGGTGCGCGTGCCCTGTTTCTACTGTCGTTACTGTCGCCACGACCGACATTATGTCGGTCGCTTATCCCGCCCTCACTCCGGGGGGTGCCGTTCGGAGTGTCAGAGGGGTGTGTCCAGCCCATACGGCCCAGTGCGAGGGCCCCCCGGCACCCTTCGAACAGGTGTTGAACGGGTGTTGACGGGGTGTGGACCGGAGTAGCATCCGCGCATCGGTCGACGACGACCCACCCGCCTTCCCAGCCGGAGGAACGATGCAGTCGAGTGCCACGGTCCTGGTCTACAGCGACGACGCGAACACCCGCGAGCAGGTACGGCTGGCGGCCGGGCGCAGGCCCGCGTCGGACGTCCCCCCGGTGGAGTTCGTGGAGTGCGCGACGCTGCCGGCGGTGCTGAAGCGCCTGGACGAGGGTGGCGTGGACGTCTGCGTCCTGGACGGCGAGGCGGTGCCCGCGGGCGGTATGGGCGTCTGCCGGCAGATCAAGGACGAGGTCTTCCGCTGCCCGCCGGTGCTGCTGCTCATCGGACGGCCTCAGGACGCCTGGCTGGCCACCTGGAGCCGCGCGGACGCCGCAGTCACCCTTCCGGTGGAACCGGTCGAGTTCGCGGCGTCCCTGGCGGCGCTGCTGCGCTCGCGCCTCTCGCTCGACGCGTAGCCCGCGCGCGGGCCCGGGCGGGCCGATCAGATCGAGGGTCTGAGGCGGGCCCGCTCGGTGGGGGTGACCGGGTTCTCGGCGGCCTCCACCAGGGCGCTGCCCTGGCGCCACTTGGCCCAGGTCAGGTTCCAGTCGCCGAAGCCGTTGCCGAAGGGGTCCATGGCGTCGCCGATGCTGTTGACGGTCTTCACGATGTCGCCGGGGCGGACGGTCTCGTAGAACCAGGCCGCGTTCCCGGTCGACATGCCGACACAGCCGTGGCTGACGTTCGCCACGCCCTGCGAGCCGACGGACCAGGGCGCGGCGTGGACGTACTCGCCGCTCCAGGTGACCCGGGTCGCGTAGTAGACGGGCAGGTCGTACGACTCGGAGCTGCCCTCGGCGATGCCGACGCTGGTGCCCCGCATCCGGACGTAGTACTCCTTGCCCAGGATCACCTTGATGCCGTTTCGGGTGGAGAAGCCCGGCTTGCCGGTGGTCACCGGAATGGTTTTGATCACTTCTCCGTTGCGCTTCACGGTCATGTGGTGCGACCCGGCGTCCGCGACCGCCTCGATCCGGTCGCCGATGGTGAGCTTCAGCGGCTTGGACGCGCCGCCGTAGAGCTTGTCGCCGACCTTGAGGCCGTCCAGGTTGCCGGTGACCGTGACGCGGGCGCCCGCGGGCCAGTACTCCTTCGGGCGGAAGTGCAGCTTCTTGTCGTCCACCCAGTACCAGGACCCCTCGACGGAGGGGGTGGAGCGGACCTTGAGGGCCCGTTCGACGACCGCGCGCGCCTTCCGGTCCTTGACGGCGAGGCTGAGGTCGGCCGTGATGGGCTGTCCGACGCCGTACGTGCCCGCCTCCGGGCCGAAGGTCGCCGTCAGGGCCCGCTTGGCCGGGGTGGTCTCGAACGTGTACGTACGGGAGCCCGGAGCGCCGTCCTCGTCCTCGGTGGCCACCCGGACCGTGTAGCGGGTGCCGGCCGCGAGGGCGGCCGTGGAGCGCCAGCGCCGGCCGTCCGCGGTGAGTTCGCCCGCCAGGTGGCGGCCCGCGGTGTCCGTGGCCGTGACGTCGGTGATCCGGCCGTTCTCACCCTTGGCGGTGATCTCCAGGGGCTTCTCGGGGTCCGCCTTGGCGCCGTCGGCGGGAGCGCTGACCGCGAGCTGGTCCGCCGCGTCGTACGCCCTCGCCGACAGCGGGTGGCCGTCGGTGCCCGTGCAGGCGGTGACGCCCGCGGTGACGGTGACAGCCAGAAGAGTGCAGCTCAGAACAATCCGAATGCGCGGCGTGTCGTTCATGGACTCACCGTAAGAACAATCCTCTGCGGCAGCGCGCCGAGTGCTGCAAAAGAGGGGCCCGGGCACTTCGGTGACGAAGGGGCGCCGGCCCCCCGGGAGGGGGCGGGGGAGGGGGGGGGGACCCGGAGTGGATTTAACAAAAAAAACACAACCAAAAAAAAAATGTTAAACGG